>JAKSJJ010000057.1 GCA_024398335.1 Bacteroidales bacterium
TATACTGGAGACATATTTCTTTGCTCGGAGGCTGGCACGACGACAGCCTCAGGGGTGATTAAAGAGGTCAAGGGCACAGATTACACTAACCGTATCACCCTTGATGGAGAACATACTTCTTTGTATATCCGTTGCGGCAGCGTCGCCCGTATCACAGACATCAAGATAGTATATGGCGGCGAAGGGTCAGACCCTGGTACGGAACCTGGTCCTGGCACTGACCCTACTCCAGGCACCGATCCTGATCCGGGTCCAGGCCCTCAGCCAGGTATATCTGGAAAATATGGCTGGTACGAGCTTCCGAAGGTCGTTGATGCTAACCTTGACGGAGTGAATGACGATAACTCAGACCTTTATTACGCCTACCACCAGTTCTCGATGAACGGCAAACGCTATAGAAACTATGCCGTATGCTTCGACGCTAAGCATCATTGTCCGCTCTGGGTATCCGCACCTAGACATCAGATGTATCAGGTGAAGAATGTCAGCCGCTCTGACGCCTATAAGAAAGATCCGGATATTCCTGGCGAATTCCAGTATTATTCCAAGGACACAGGCGGCGGATGTAATAAGGGTCATATGCTCGGCTCCGCTGAGAGGCTTTGCTGCTCTGAGGCGAACCAGCAGGTGTTCTACTATAGCAACATCGCTCCTCAGCTCTCCACCGGCTTCAATACCGGAGGCGGCGGATGGAATATCCTGGAGGATTATGTCGACTCTCAGGTGGTTAGGGATACCCTCTATGAGGTGCTTGGATGCTACTTCGAGCAGTATACCGACGCTTATGGCAAAAGCGCGTCGCCTAAGAAGATAGAGTTCGGAGGACGTTCAGACGTTTCTTGTCCGACAATGTTCTATTATGTTCTTCTGCGCACTAAATCCGGCAATTCCGGCAAGAGCGTCATCAACTGCACGGCGAGTGAGCTCCAGTGCGTGGCTTTTGTCCGCACGCATACCAATGACCTTAAGGGCCAGGCTGTTACACAAAAGGAACTTATGAGTGTTTCTGATCTTGAGAAGATAACCGGGGTGACGTACTTCCCGAACATCCCTAATGCTCCTAAGAGCAGCTTCAGCGCATCGGATTGGGGCCTGTAACAGTCCCACGATGAATACAATAAAGGCGATCTCGATTCGAGGTCGCCTTTATTGTGATATATAAAGCGGAGCGCCGAAACGCTCCGCCTGATTTATTTACGCGTTCTTGATAGCTGCCTGAGCTGCGGCGAGTCTAGCGATTGGAACACGGAATGGAGAGCAAGATACGTAGTTGAGGCCGATCTTGTGGCAGAACTCAACTGATGCAGGGTCTCCACCATGCTCACCGCAGATACCGCACTTGAGGTTCTCGCGGGTAGCGCGTCCGTTGGTTACAGCGTAGTCAACGAGCTTACCTACAGCCTTGGTGTCAAGGGTCTTGAATGGGTCAGCGTCGAGGATCTTGTTGCCGAGGTAGTCACCCATGAAGGTGCTGACGTCGTCACGGCTGAAACCGAAGGTCATCTGAGTGAGGTCGTTAGTACCGAATGAGAAGAACTCAGCGGTGCGTGCCATGCGGTCAGCGGTGAGGGCTGCGCGTGGGATCTCAATCATAGTACCGAACTTGTAGACGAGGTTGGTGTTCATCTTAGCCTCGACCTCGGCTTTGATCTTCTCGCAGATAGCCTTCTGGAAACGAAGCTCGCGCTCTGAGATAGTTACAGGGACCATGATCTCAGGACGTGGATCGAAGCCCTCGTTGATAAGCTCAGCGGCTGCTGTGAAGATAGCGCGGAACTGAGTCTCAGAGATCATAGGGTAGGTGATGTGGAGACGTACTCCGCGGTGTCCCATCATTGGGTTGACCTCGTGGAGTGACTCGCCACGCTTCTCGATGTCACCAGTGGTGATGTTAAGCTCGTGTGCGAGCTCCTGTTTCTTGTCCTCAGCGGTAGGTACGAACTCGTGGAGAGGTGGGTCGAGCAGACGGAATGTAACGCTCTTGCCGTCCATGACCTTCATGGTACCCTTGACTGCTGCCTTCATGAATGGCTCGAGCTCAGCGAGAGCCGCGCGGCGCTCGTCGTCAGTCTTGGAGAGGATCATCTTGCGGAGTTTGCTCAGAGGAGTCTCAGAGTTCTTGCCGTAGAACATGTGCTCGATACGGAAGAGACCGATTCCCTCAGCTCCGAATGAGAGTGCGCGCTCTGCGTCCTCTGGAGTATCAGCGTTGGTGCGGACACCGAGTTTGCGGAACTTGTCAGCGATAGCCATGAACTTCACGAAACGTGGGTTATCGGAAGCGTCCATAGTGTCGAGAGCGGTAGCGTAGACAGCACCCTTGGCACCGTTGAGAGAGAATGCGTCACCCTCTTTGAAAACCTGGTCGCAGCCCTTGAAGCTTACGGTCTTGTTCTCGAGGTCGATCTTCATGTCCTCGCAACCTACGATACAGCACTTACCCCATCCACGTGCTACGAGAGCGGCGTGGCTGGTCATACCACCCTTCATTGTAAGGATACCTGCGGCTGCGCGCATACCCTCTACATCCTCTGGAGAAGTCTCCTCGCGGACGAGGATGACGCTCTTCTTCTGAGCGGCGGCAGCTACGGCGTCAGCGTTGGTGAATACGATAGTACCTACGGCGCCACCTGGAGATGCAGGAAGACCGTGAGCTACAGCGGTAGCCTTCTTCTCTGAAGCAGGGTCAAGGATTGGGTGGAGAATCTCGTCGAGCTGAGCTGGAGAAACACGCATTACAGCGGTCTTCTCGTCGATCATGCCTTCCTCGAGCATATCCATTGCCATGTTGAGAGCGGCCAGACCGGTTCTCTTACCGATACGGCACTGGAGCATCCAGAGCTTGCGGTCCTGGATAGTGAACTCGATGTCCTGCATATCGTTGAAGTGCTCCTCGAGGTGGAGACGGATGTCGTCAAGCTCCTTGTAAACCTCTGGCATAGCCTCCTCGAGAGATGCGAGGTGCTGGTTCTGAGGACTCTTGGTAGCGTTGTTGAGCGGGTTAGGAGTGCGGATACCTGCGACCACGTCCTCACCCTGAGCGTTGATAAGCCACTCTCCGTAGAACTTGTTGTCACCGTTAGCTGGGTTACGGCTGAAAGCTACACCGGTAGCTGAAGTCTCACCCATGTTACCGAATACCATTGACTGTACGTTTACGGCTGTACCCCAATCGTCAGGAATACCCTCGATCTGACGGTACTTGATAGCGCGCTTGCCGTTCCATGACTTGAAGACGCCGCCGATTGAGCCCCAAAGCTGAGCCTCTGCTGAATCAGGGAACTCGACTCCGAGAACTTCTTTGATACGTACCTTGAAAGCCTCAGCGAGAGCTTTGAGCTCGTCAGCTGTGATCTCAGTATCTGACTTGTAACCCTTAGCCTCTTTGAGGTCTTCCATCATCTTGTCGAGCTGCTGGCGGATAGCCTTGCCGTCCTCTGGCTCGATACCCTCAGCCTTCTCCATGACGACGTCAGAGTACATCATGATGAGGCGACGATATGCGTCATATACGAAACGTGGGTTCTGGGTCTTCTCGATCATGCCAGGGATAGTGGCTGAGCAAAGACCGATGTTGAGGATTGTATCCATCATACCAGGCATAGAGCTTCTGGCGCCTGAACGACAGCTGACAAGAAGCGGGTTCTTAGGATCGCCGAACTTCATGCCCATGATAGCCTCAGTGGCTACGAGAGCCTCAGCTACGTCCTTCTTGAGATCCTCAGTGTAACCGCCGCCGAGCTCATAGTACTCGGTACAGCACTCTGTGGTGATGGTAAAACCTGCCGGTACCGGAATACCGAGCTTGCACATCTCGGCGAGGTTAGCACCCTTACCGCCGAGGAGTTCTCTCATTTTGCCATCGCCTTCAGCGTTCTTGCCGCCGAAACGATAGACTCTTTTTTTGTTTTCTGCCATTGTTGTATTTATCGATTAATTGTGTTGTTGCTCGCTAAAAATAAAACGCTCGCGAATTTAAGAAAAAATCCGCGAACGTAAAAATCAAAATTACAGGAGCTTGTCGGCTATCTGCGAGAGCTCGCTCCTTTCGCCCTTACGCAGGTTTATGTGCTGGAAAAGTGGCTGTCCGAGCATTTTCTCGCCAAGGTGTGAAAGACCGTTGGACCACTGGTCGAGGTACGGCTGGTCTATCTGCTTTATGTCGCCCGTGAACACCATCTTAGTGCCTTCTCCGGAGCGGGTGATGATGGTCTTGACCTCATGCGGGGTAAGGTTCTGCGCCTCGTCGATGATAAAATATACCTTTCCAAGGCTGCGTCCTCTGATATATGCGAGAGGGGAGATGAGGAGCTTCTCCTCTTTGAGCATAGCCTCGAGCTTCTGCGCCTGCTTGCTTCCCGGACGGAAACAGTTGCGTATGACGTCGAGATTGTCCATGAGAGGCTGCACGTACGGGCTCATCTTCATCTTCTGGTCGCCAGGGAGGAAACCTATCTCCTGGTTGCCCAGGGTGACGGTCGGCCTTGAGAGGATGATCTGGTCGAAGTCTTTTTCCTGCTCGAGCGCGGCGGCGAGGGCGAGAAGGGTCTTACCCGTGCCTGCGCCTCCGGTAAGGCTCACAAGTGGAATATCCTTGTTAAGACATGCGTCCAGAGCGAATCTCTGCTCCGGGTTACGAGGGCTGATTCCGTAGGCGTGGTGCTTCTTGACAAGGACGATTTCCTTGCGCTTTGTGTCGTAGCGTGCGCATACGAACTCCTCGCTGCCTTCCCAACGCAGCTTGTAAAGTTGGTTTGCTCTAGGCTCTTTCTCGCTCAGGACATTCCAAGGAATGCTTCCGCTGGCTCCGTATTCCAAGGTCTGGAGCACGTCCGTCGGGGCGTTGTCGATAACGAGCACTTCCTTTACAGTGTTCTCTATCTTCTCCTCCTCGATACGGTCGGAAAGATAGTCCTGCACCTCCATTCCTACTGCCTTGGACTTCATTCTCATGTTGATATCCTTGGTCACAAGCGCTACGAAACGGTCGGGGTTATTATCCCTCACCCACATAGCTGTAGCTATGATTCTGTGGTCCTGGATGTCGTCCATGAAACAGTCCCTGAGTTCAGGCGGGAATGGGTGGTTGACCTCGATTTTTATGTTTCCCAGGTCTTTCCCGATAGGAACTCCGGTCTTGCCGAAAAGCTTGTCTCCCGCCAGGCGGTCAATCTCGCGGACGAAGCCCCTGGCGTTGAATGCGAGGGCGTCGTTGCCTTTTTTGAATTTGTCGAGTTCCTCGATCACCGCCATAGGTATCACGAGGTCATTTTCCTGGAACTTGCGCAGGGCTTTGTGGTCGTGGAGGATGACATTTGTATCCAGCACGAATATTTTCGGTTTCTTTGACATGTTATGGTTATCAGTCTTCTCCTTCGCTGGCGCTGGCTATAAGGGAGCGGAGTATGCCCTCGACCGCCGGTTTTTTCATGTCCGAACGTACGGTCAGGGAGGCTTCTCCCTCCTTTGGCGAACCTACCGGATAGTAGGCTACGTCCTGCAGAAGGAATTGTGAATCAATGTAATCAAGGTCGCTTTCGGAGACTTGGAAAAGTACTCCAGGTACCTCGGCGAAGAGTATTCTGCCCAGGTTGCTCTCAGCGTAAGAGGAGGCGACTCCGCTGGTGTCAAGGCTAAGGGCGCACTCAGAGCAGAGCTTGGCGGCGGCGCAGGCGAGTCCGCCCTTTCCGACGGTCACTCCGGAGAGGATGATGCCGTCTTCGACAAGTTCGCGTACGACCTCGTAGCAGTCTATGAAATAGTCGGGGTCCTGCAGCTCGGGGGCATTGTCCGAGCCATTGCCGGCCATCGCTGACAGGGCGGAGGCTCCGAGGCGGAACCCGCAGGTGTCAAATGGCAGGTATATGAGGGCGGACGGTTGTCCGAGGACGGCCTTGTCGGGGCATTTCCTGCCTTCTGAGAGGATTATTTCCGAGGAGTCATCGTCAAACTCATCGGGCGCTCCCTGGCGGACGGACGCGGACAACTCGAGCCTGCACACGTTTTCGGCCCTGTCGATGTCGTAGCCCTCGATCTTCACTCCAAGGTCATAGACATATTGGCAGAGGCCCTCCACGGAGCGGTACAGGGACGCGAAGTCTCCGGAGCGGTCTTTCCAATGCCATTTGGCACTGATGCTGATGTCTGACAAGTTGAAGTGCCCCTCTCTCCAGAGGAGATCCAACAAGGCTACGGCTGCTCTGTGTCGAGCGGCGAATTCAGGGTGGCGTTCCTGGAATTTATCTCCCAGTTCTCCTATGCCTTTTATGTATTCCCCGATTTTTGATTTCACGAATGTGCTCGGGGTGGGATTCGGGTCGAATGACTCGTCCTCAATAGTTTTTTCGCTTCTGGACGGGCCTTGAGGAACTTTATCCATGCAGTCGCTGAGAAGTTCCGCCGGGGTGGCGTCCATGTCGATGCCGTCAACTATATATTTTGAAGTAAGCGCTTCCTTCATCGAAGTTTTATCAAATTCGTTCAAAAATAAGTAAATTTGGCGGTCGTTCAAAGTTTTTGGATATGAAATTTGATGAGCAGTCATACGAGCAGATGATTTCCTCGCTTTTCGGCAGGTTCAAATCTTTTCAGAATTCCGGTAAAGATGCTTACAAGCCGGGCCTGGACAGGATGCTTTTCCTTGACCAGATGTCCGGCCATCCCCATAAGAAATATCCTATTATACATGTCGCCGGGACAAATGGAAAGGGTTCGGTGTGCAATATGCTCGCTTCCGTTCTCGCCGCTTCCGGGCTGCGCGTGGGGCTTTATACTTCTCCGCATATCGTGGATTTCCGTGAAAGGATGAGGATAGTCTCGCCTTCGGAGCCCGTGCGCCTGATCTCGCGCGAGCAGGTGTGGGATTATGTCAATATGTATAATGACACCTTTGACAACTTGGGCTTGTCATTCTTTGAGATAACGACCTCGATGGCCTTCTCCTGGTTCGCTTCTGAAGGCGTTGACGTCGCTGTCATCGAGACGGGCCTTGGCGGAAGAATGGACTCCACGAACATCGTCACTCCCGTCTTGAGCGTAGTCACTAACATAGGCCTGGACCATACTGATATTCTCGGCGAGAGCCTCGGGGAGATAGCCTTTGAGAAGGCGGGAATCATCAAGCCTTCGGTGCCCGTAGTCATAGGGGAGAGCGATCCTCAGACGGACCCTATCTTCGAGCGTAAGGTATTGTATACCAATTCGTCAGGCATGTTCATGGGCGAGCGTTCGGATCTTTTGCGAAAGTATCTTTTCTTCGCCGACAAGACTCTTCCGACGCTGTGGGAGCGCAGCGAGAATATCCTCTCGGATATGGACCTTCGCGGCTCTTATCAGAGGAAGAATCTGCGCACCGTCCTTTGTGCCCTCGACCGCCTTCGCGGCTCGTTTGTCAACATTTCCGATGATAGCCTTGTCCATGCCATAACCCACGCCGCGCAGATAACGGGGTTCTCGGGGCGCTGGGAGCAGATATGCTCCTCGCCGAGGATTATCTGCGACATAGGCCACAACGCCCATGGCCTGAAGTACAACTTCTCGCAGCTCGAGGACATGCTCCAGAAGGGGGAGTGCTCGGATATTATAATGGTGTACGGAAGCGTGAGCGATAAGGATGTCGAGGCGGTCATGGACCTTATGCCGGAGCGTGCGCAGGTGATTTTCACCAACGCGAAGGGCTCCCGTGCTCTTCCTGCCGCCCAGGCCAGGCGACTTTATGAGCTCTCGTGCTCTAAACGGGGCGTTTCTCCTTGCCCGGAATGTGTGGTTCCGGACGTGGCTCAGGCCCTTCTCGAGGCGAAACGGATAGCCGCTTCTTTGGCATCACCTTTGATATATATCGGAGGCAGTACATACGTCGTGGCGGAGGCCATATCTTCGTCACGTTAAAAGATATAGTCTATGAAAGCTAAGTACTTTTTCGCGGTGGCGGCAGCTTGTGCCGCCCTTATATTCGTGGCTGTGGCCGCTCCAAAGGCGAACAAGAAAATAAAAGACGGTGAACCTGACGCGCAAGGTCACATGCTTGCCCAGATGTGGCAGGACTATAACTCCGCCCATTCCAAGGATCTGCCAAGAAAGGAATTGTCGATCCTCCAGCAGATAAAAATCAAGGCCCGCGCGGAGGGGCTGTCATGGGATTGGTACGACGCGGCCCGAAAGGAGGCGTATCTTATCCCGAAGATCAATTGGAAATTGCGTGATTCGGCGAGGGTGGCTTTTAACGCCGAGGCTAGACATTATCCTGATCCTGTCGTGGGCGTCAGATATACTGTTGATGAAAGCTATGGTTACACGGAATTGTCTTCCTTGATCAGTTCCTCTAAAAAGAAGCTCTCGCAGCAGTCCAGCCCTGTTTTCTGGGAGGAACGAGACGGAGGGTTCTATGGCGTCGCGAAGAAATATTTCGCCAATGATTATGAATACGCTCTGTGGGCTATGGAGGACAAGTATGGGATCAATTATTTCTCCCAGGATGACGCGGAGTCGATCAGAGAGCAGTTCTCCGGGAGGTATCCTGTGGACGCCATGGTTGATTTCCTGCTCATAGGGAGACTTCCCAAAGCGGAATCGGTAAGCGCCTTCCGTTCTTTCCGTGACGCCCATTCTTCACAGGCGGTGTCGATGCTTGCCGTTCAGGCCTTGCTCAGGTGTAAGAGGGATTCAATCGATTATCTTAATAACCCGAAATCTGAGGATTATAAAGCATTGTGGGAAGACTGTGTAGAGGCTTCGAAGCGTCTGAGGAGTTTCAGCGGCTCTGAACCGGATATCGTTGCTCTTTGTTCCGGAATCGCTTCTTTGAAAGCGTCGCTTGAAAGTCAGAGCGCCTCTATCGAGATAAACGATGGCGTTGTCTCGATCGCTACCCGTAATTATAAGAGTGTAACTTTCTCGTTGACTAAAAATGACAAGAGGGTTTATTCCAAACGTGTGGATAATCCGGTCAATTCTTTCTATGTGTTTGATACTCTGAAATTTGAGTTGCCTCATGATTTTAACGATGGATCTTATGTGGCGAAGGTTTCTTCAGGTACGGACGTTTTGAGGGAGGTTCAGTACAGCAGATATTCTATTTCCCTGGCGTACAGAAATGACTCAAAGGGTCCTTGTGTTTATGCGGCGGATTCCCGTACCGGGGAGCCTTGCCAGGGAGCGGAATTGGTGCTCGTTAAAAATGAGAATGACAGTGAGGTTTGTTCTATGAAGCTTTCCTGCACCGGAGGTTTTGTCAA
>JAKSJJ010000058.1 GCA_024398335.1 Bacteroidales bacterium
GTATCGCCATCCTTGAGCAGGCGATCGCTGATGGTGTGAAGTTCGAGTACCCTGTTTACTGGGGAGTGGATCTCCAGAGTGAGCATGAGAGATATCTCGTCGAGAAGCATTTCCAGAAGCCTGTCATCCTCACTGACTACCCTAAGGACATCAAGGCCTTCTACATGAAGCAGAACGAGGACGGTAAGACCGTGCGTGCAATGGATGTGCTCTTCCCTAAGATCGGAGAGATCATCGGAGGTAGCGAGAGAGAGGCTTCACTCGAGAAACTCGAAGGACGTATCGACGAGCTCGGAATGAGCCGCAAGAACCTCGAATGGTACATCGATACCCGCCGTTTCGGAAGTTGCCCTCACAGCGGATTCGGTCTCGGTTTCGAGAGACTTCTTCTCTTCGTCACCGGCATGCAGAACATCCGTGACGTGATCCCATTCCCTCGTACTCCAAAGAACGCTGAATATTAATCTCTTCATTATATGTTAGTCATTGGAATCGCCGGAGGATCCGGCAGCGGCAAGACAACAGTTGTCAAGGCCATCAGGGAAAAATTACAGAAAAACGTAGTCGTTATCCCGCAGGACTGCTATTACAAAGACTCCAGCGACCTGAGCGACGAACAGAAAAGGGTACAGAATTTCGATCACCCTGACGCTATCGAGTGGGACCTGCTCTGCAAGCAGATGAAGGATCTAAAAGAAGGAAAGAGTGTTGACCAGCCGATTTATTCCTTCATCTCATGTTCAAGATCAAAGACCGAGACAACAAAGGTGGAGCCGGCCGACGTCATAATAGTCGAAGGAATCCTCATCTTCACCTGTCCTGAGCTCCGCGAGCAGATGGACATAAAGATTTTCGTTGACGCTGACGATGATGACAGGTTGATGAGAGTAATGGCCAGAGACATCTCCGAAAGAGGAAAGGACGTACATTGGGTCATCGAGCGTTACAGCAGGACGGTCAAGCCGATGTATTTACAGTTCATCGAGCCAAGCAAGCGTTACGCGGACATCATTATCCCTCAGGGAGGCCACAATAAAGTCGCTATCGATGTCATAAGCGCCACAATTGAGAAAGCCCTTAATAACGAGTAAAAATTCTAAATGAGGAAACTCCGCAAAGAAGATAAAGCAGGATTATATATCACCGTGATTGTTCATCTCACGGTGATTATTGTCTTGCTTATCGCTAAAATAGGCGGAGAGCTCGCAAAGGAGAACACCTTCGTGCTGGACTTCTCAAAGCAGGAGATGAGAGAAAAACAGCAGAAGCAGCAGACCCTAAAAGAGGAGGCGACCAAGAGAATCGAGGAACTCCTCGGCAAAGCCTCGACACCAAACGGAGGCTCCATAAAGAACGTGGCCGTAGATAGGTCAAATTCCAAGCTCAAGGACGACAGGAACACTGATGCCGACCAGTTATATAAAGACGCCGCCAGGCTCGCTAAAGAGCTCAAAGAGGTCAAAAGCGACATCAATGAGGACGCCCGCGACGAGACTGTTGACCTGAGCGAGGCAAAGAAAGAAAAAGAAGGAAAGGTCAAAGCGTACAGCGGACCTTCTGTGCTCAGCTGGACCCTTGAGGGTAGAAACGCAAGTCACCTCCCTATTCCGGCATACAGATGTATGGGGCAAGGAGAGGTGACAGTAATGATAGCTGTGAATAATCAGGGGACGGTGATTGACGCCAGAGTCGTGGACGACGCCTCCACCAATGATTCCTGCCTTAGAAACTTCGCGGTAAGAAGCGCCCGCAATTCTAAATTTTCCGCTTCGACTACAGCTCCGGCGAAACAGATAGGCTCTATCACCTACAGTTTCATCGCCCAGTAGCTATTTACCCAAAACTTTCTCGATTACAGGATCCACCTTCAAATAAAGGTGGTAAAACGCGTTTTCGCCCAAAGATGAGTATCTGCCGACAAGGGCCTTGACCTGAGGAAGCATATACTCTTTGGTCTGCTCCCACTCGCCTGGTTTCGGCACGATAGAATCCTTCGACGCGGCGTACCTGAGGAAAGCGCCCTCTACGTCCGCCTTGACAAGATAGGACTCAAGGGTCTTGTAATCTGATATCGCGAGAATATCATCGCGATGAGAATCGAAGAACGCGGAGGCGAATCTCATCTGGGTTGTCTTCTTATTGCACTTGATGAAAAACTCTGATGCCTTTGTCGTGTCGATAGGCACGAACACATCAGGGATAATTCCTCCGCCGCCATAAACCGTACGGCCTGAGACTGTCCTGTATTCCTGGCTCTTATCCACTTTAATGCTGTCAGCAGCGAGCATCTCCCCGTGAAGATAACGCTCATAGATGTCTGTAGCGTAATCATCAGTACCTGGAGTATAAGGCTTCTGGATACACCTTCCGGACGGCGTGAAATAACGGGCCACAGTAAGTCTGATACCGCTGCCATCAGTGAAATTCACAGGCTCCTGGACAAGGCCCTTACCGAAAGAGCGGCGTCCATAAATCAATCCTCTGTCGTTATCCTGGATTGCTCCGGCGAAGATCTCGCTTGAAGAAGCGGAGGACTCGTCGATAAGGACGGTCAAAGAGACATCCTGAAGGAAACCCTTTCCATTTGCAGGGAAATCCTTTCTAGGATAATGCAGTCCCTGCATATAGACAACCATGTCGCCCTTGCCTAAGAACTCATTCGCAAGCTTATACGCCTGGTCAAAGTAGCCGCCCGAATTGCCCCTGAGGTCGAAAATCATGCTCTTCATACCCTGGGAAAGCAAATCAGCGGAGGCTTTGAGGAACTCCGAGTATGTCGTCATCGTGAACTTCGACAACTTCACATACGCTGTCGTGTCATCCACCATGAACGCCGCGTCGACGCTGGCGACCGGAATTCGTCCTCTTGTGATATCGAAAGGAATGAGTTCGCCCGCACGCTTGACAGTGATCACGACCTTCGAGCCTGACGGTCCCTTCATGTACCTTACCATGGAGTCCTGCGGCATCTTGACGCCCGCGATGACCTTTTCGTCCACCTTTATTATCCTGTCACCCTGGATAAGTCCCGCCTTCTGCGAAGGACCTCCGGAGATGACATTCAACACTATCGCCGTGTCCGCGGGGACATTGAACTGGATACCTATACCCTCGAAATTGCCCGCCAACTGCTCGTCAGACTGCTCTCTTTCCACAGGAGGAAGATACACAGAATGAGGGTCAAGTTCACTCAGAGCGGCGTCGATAGCGGCGTCAGTCATCGCCTTCATGTCGATAGTATCTACATAATGGGAGCCGACATAGTCAAGCACAAGAGCGAGTTTATTCCACGAGCCGTACCTCCAGTCCTTCTGATTACCGTTATGAAGCTTCGTGAATATGGACGAAAGCAAGATTCCGATAAATACGCCAAGGACAGCGATACAAAGCTGATATAGGTTCTTTTTCATCTTTTTAATCTATCTTTTCAACAGTGATACCGGCCCTTCTAAGCAGGTCAACCCCGTCTGTGAGCCTGTATTCATCTCTATACACCACCCTGTTGATTCCGGACTGAATGATAAGCTTGGAGCATTCCACGCAAGGAGAGGCCGTCACGTAAAGAGTGGCGCCACGGCTGCTGTTGCCAGACTTTGCGACCTTCGTGATAGCGTTCGCCTCAGCGTGAAGCACATACGGCTTTGTCACCCCGTTCTCGTCCTCGCAGAAATTCTCGAAGCCCGACGGAGTGCCGTTATAGCCGTCGCTTATTATCATTCTGTCCTTGACCAGCAAGGCACCTACCTGGCGACGCTTGCAGTATGAGTTTTTAGCCCATACCGCAGCCATCTCCATGTAACTTTTATCAAATTTCTCCACTTTTACTGTCTCTGATAAAGATATCTCTTGATGCTCTTCTTAGGAGTTCTCTCGAAATCCTCAGGCATGATCTCGACCTTCTTGATCTTCGCGTAGTTAGGAAGCTCCTGGTTAGCGACTACAAGAAGTTTGTCGATAGTCTCCTTGAGATTCTCCTTAGAGATACCCTCGTCCTCCGCCATCTTGAAATCAGGATATACAAGAGCGGTAAGAGCGCCGTTATCCTCGATGACGAGAGAATCAATGACATACTTGATATTGTTGACAACTGACTCAATCTCCTCAGGATAGATATTCTGGCCTGAAGGACCGAGAATCATACACTTGCTGCGGCCGCGCAGGAAGAGGAAGTTCTCCTCGTCCATGACACCGATATCTCCTGTACGGAACCAGCCGTCCTTAGTGAAACAAGCATCTGTAGCATCCTGGTTCTTGTAATAACCGAGGAATACGTTCGGACCCTTGACCATAACCTCACCGGCGATATTGCGTGGATCCTCAGACTCGATCTTGATCTCTGTGTTGAGAGCAGGCTGACCGCAAGAGCATACCTTTGCCTTCTCCCAGGTCACGTAAGAGATGATAGGGGCGCACTCTGTCATACCGTAGCCCACTGTGTAAGGGAATTTGATCTTATGGAAAAACTCGTCCACTTCCTTATTGAAAGCAGCTCCACCGAGGATTACCTCCTTGAAGTTGCCGCCGAAAGCCTCGATAAGTTTCTTTCTCATGATGCCCATGATGACCTGGTCGATGACAGGAAGCTTGAGGAAGAAGCTGTTCTTATCGATGATAGGCTTGAGCATGTTGCGGTAAACCTTTTCAATGATAAGAGGAACAGCGATGACGATGTCCGGCTTGATCTCCTGCATGGCCTGGAGGATGATCTTAGGGCTAGGCACCTTTGTGAGGAAGTGTACATGCGAACCGACAGTGAGCTCGAAGAAGAACTCGAACATCATTCCGTACATGTGAGCGGAAGGAAGCATTGAGACAACGTTGGAAGTGTTTCCCATATGCGGCTCGGCCTTGCGCGCGAACTCTACGTTAGAGTAAAGCGAGCGGTAAGGGATCATTACACCCTTAGAGAAGCCGGAAGTACCTGAGGTATAGTTGATCATGGCGAGCTCGTCCTCGGTATCCTCATGATAATTCAGGCAATCAGGAGTGAATCCCTCAGGATATTTCTGGGCGAAAAGGCTGTCAAGATTCTCTTTAGCCTCGGTTATCTGCTCATTAGCGGCATATGCGATGCTGAAATCCTCTACGAGAAGAACGACCTGGAGATCCGGCATCTCGCCGATCTCAAGACCTGCCCATACTCTATCAGAGGCGAAGAGCACCTTAGCCTCTGAATGGTTCACGAGGTGATGAACGTTTCCTGGTTTGAACTCGTGAAGAAGCGGAACAGGAACCGCTCCGAATGTCATTGCTGAAGTAAACGCCACTCCCCAGCCTGCCTGGTTCTGTGAGCAAATCGCTACCTTGTCACCTTTAACGAGGCCGCATTTTTCAAAAAGGATGTGCATCCTGGCGATGTTCTCAGCGAGATCCTTGTAGTTGAGAGTAACGCCTTTGTAGTTTGAAAGAGCAGGACGCTCCCAGTTTTCACGGAAACTCTTCTCAAAGAGTTTATTAACTGAACTGAACTGCATAAAATTTATAAGGTTTGGGTTATTTCTTCAATTTTGACATATCCCGGCAGAGTCTTTATAGGCTCGCCGCCGAGCAAGGTATAAACAAGTGTCCTGGTCGCCGTACGGACTACCCAGTGACTCTTTCCGTCAACGGTGAAGTACTCCGGCAGAGCCAATATCTTCTCATCACAGCTGATGCCCTTCCATGACGAAGGCTTCTCGCCCTTCATATTATAAAGATCAAGGGTATTGTCAGTGTTGAGAACCATTACATTGTACTTGCGCGTTCCATTGAAATCGTAAACGTCCGGGCCGAGCAGAACTTCTTTTGAGAGGGTACGAGGATAATCCTTGACGATATTTCCGAGTCTGTCAACCACATAAAGCTTATCGCCGCTGACAAAGACGAACTGCAGTCTCTTATTGGCGAAAAGATCCACGTTCTTCACCCTGCCGCAAAGAGCCCCCTCGAACGGGATACTCCACAGCTGCTCACCGTCCTCTACTAGCATTATCTTTCCGTCAGCGCAGACAAATTTATTCTTCTTTCCGGTACCGGAATTCTCCACGGTGAACGGTCCCTTAGGGACGGAGACCTCCTCGAGTTCGTCAAATGAAGGTTCAGGCTTTTCGCCCTTGACAGCGCTGATATAGAGTTTATCTCCTGACTTCTCCTTAGAGTACGCCACGATCTGGGACTCAAAGCATTCCCTCGCCCCGTCACAAATAGCGCTAGCGAAATCCTTCTTGAACACAGTCGCGATCAAGTCCTCGTTCTGGCTCATAGGAAGCCATATCCACATAGCCACGTTCTTGAGGTTGTTTATGTCGCTGTGCTCAGAGACAAAACCCGCCTGGGAAAGAGGGTGCTTCAGAAGAGAGCCGTCAAGATAGCCCTTGACAACATCCTCCGACCCGACGATGACCCAGCCGTCAAGATATGTGAAATGTGTCTCCTTCTCGATAGCGAACGCCTCGCCGAGAAGGGAAGCCGCGAACGACTTGAACTTATATTTGTGACATGCGGGAGTATATTGATCCGAAGAGGATATCTTCTGGCCATGGAAAAGAATCTTGCGATCAGCATCGGGAGCCCTCATCAAAAGGACGCTCTCCACCGCTCCGTCAAAAAGGAACGAGGCGACAACCACCTCTTTAGGAGCAAGTCCGGAAATCCAATCCGATGGAGAGACGCCGGCGCTCTTCTGGAGCGACTTCTGGCGAGCGAGGAACTTGGAAAGCCCTATTCTGGAGTCAGCGAATTCCTGGTACGAGCCCACGTATGTCGAGAAATCCTTGATCGGCAAAGACAAGGCCCAATATGTTTTCTTAGGCAACATCGAAGGTGCCTGCGGGACTCCTCCCTGCACCTTTGAGAACACGTTCATGAAATCGTCAGCGTCCTTACCTGTGCTTACGATTCCCTTGAGCAGCATTCTCTCACTGGAATTCTTATCAAGCGACAGCACCGTCCATTTGCCTATCTTCTTGAAGAAAGAGGCGAAATCGAGATATCTCTTATTTGTAAGGGAGGAGAAGATTTTTCCGAACTTTCCATGACTGAGGTAAAGTACGTTATCCCCGCCTTTTACCTGCTTATATGCCGCCATGAAGCCCTCAGCGTTATGGACAGAAGACCCGTCACGCAGATGGGCTATAGAAGACTTGACTAGATTCGAAGCGGTCGATACGACAAGCATAGAATGCCCATCCGCGACCACGCTTCCCTGCGCCTGGCCATCGAACCAACCTGTGTAGAGTCCCAACGAATCAGCCATGGAGCGTATAGTCGCGACACCACCGGCAGCGTTGGGAGAAGCTTCACCGGCGTCAAGGACGAAGACCGGCATGAGATCGCCCGTATAGTGGAAAGAGACCGCCGCCTGGGAAGATGACACATCCCGGAGCTGGTCGTTTCTGAATCTGCGCTCGACGCAAGACATGAAAGACAAGAAATCAGGCGCCGCGGCGCTGGCCAAAGGCTCCCAGGAAGTGAGGGTCTTATCTGAATAGAGACGAGTCATGCCTGACAATTTCTGGCAGGACACCACCGCCACCGCGTCAGTAGGCACGCCGCACAGCGCGGAGTAGGAGACAGAAGCTTTCTCCGTACCCTCATCACTTACTATCTTCGTATATAAGGCACCGAAGACAGCCGCCGCCACAAGGACAGCCGCCGCGATAAGCCAAAGCAAGATAGTGATGATTCCTCTTTTCATAATAACTTACAAATATACAAACAATCACTCACTCCACAATCGTCGTCCATGCTTAATAATTGGAATAAAAGGCAGAAAATAGGAACGGTTTTATGGAAAAACATTAGATTCGCGATGTAAATAAAACACTTTATGAGAAAACTCCTTCTTCTTGGAGCCATGCTGGCAGGTGCCTGCGCATTGAGCTCATGCGATCTTCTGAACAAAGACCGCGACTTCACTTCCTCACTCGGAAACGGAGGCAGAAACAATGACGTCCCATACGTCGATGACATCGTCTCCCTTGAGAAAGTCTATTCATTCAAGGCTAACTCCGACCTTCTCAGCGTCGCAAGCCTCACCCTTTCCTACGTCGATAAGGACGGAAATGTCGTGAAGAAAAAGATAACGGGCACAGACAAAGTCACGCAGCGTGAGAAGGTGCAGATGAAAGTCGGCACAAAGGCCTGCAAGCTCACGGAGGAGGAGACCTCCCTCGCGTCGAGCGTCATCGTAGAGCCCAACCAGAGCAGCTACAGCGGGCAATATATCTTCGAGTATGAGTACCAGATGTACTACGTCGCCACACGCGAGAACGGAGAGACCATGGAAATTCCGGCGGTGAACATCTGCCCTCAATGCCCCGCTGTCGATGGAGCGGACGTGAGCAACGAGCTCCACGCTATAGGACTGGGCTGCACGAAAGACAAGAACTTCGACCAGACGACAGGCTACGTGAGCAACGGCGACTTCTGGGTCAGCAACAACTACGGATACCTGAGCAATAATTACATCATCAGCACTGACGGAATGCGCCAGGACGACCCGACCACGCAGCCCTCAAGAAGAGCGGGGCATGACTACGTCGATCTCGGCCTTTCAGTCTATTGGGCCACGACCAATGTCGGCGCCCAGAAAGAGGAGCAGTACGGCGGAGTTTACGGCTGGGCCGACGCCAGCGGATATCATACCGAGTCCAATTATAAATTCTACCCATGCTCACGCCCAAGCGTAAAAGACATCAGCGGCACAAGGATGGACATCGCCTACTGCCAGTGGGGACGTGAGTGGAGGATGCCGACGACAGTGGAGCTCGGCGAGCTCTTTGACAGGCAGAATTGCAAGTGGGAGTGGACCGACTCATACAGAGACTCCGGAATCAAGGGCTACGTCGTGACAAGCCTCAAGAAAGGATATGAGGGCAATTACATCTTCATGCCGGCGGGAGGAAAGAGACAGTACGAGGAATACTACCAGTTGCAGGGGATGCATGGATATTACTGGTCATCAGAGCTTTACAACGGAGACAACCAGTTCGCGTACATAGCCTACTTCACAAACCGTGACAACCTCTATCCGAAATTCCACCTGGAAAGATACAACGGAGCGGCGGTGCGTCCGGTCACGGACAAATAAGAGCGTCCTGAAATACACGCAAAAAGACCGGCCCCGAAGGGTCGGTCTTTTTGTAGTCCCGAGCAGAATCGAACTGCTATCTAAAGTTTAGGAAACTTCCATTCTATCCGTTGAACTACGGGACC
>JAKSJJ010000059.1 GCA_024398335.1 Bacteroidales bacterium
ATCGGAGGCGCCCGCAAAGACCTTATCGCGGAGAACCCTTCATCAGCGGGAGCATGGTACATCAACGAGTACGGAAAAGCTGACGGATCGTCTTCACTTCATGTCATCAGATTCGCTGAGCTTTACCTTATCAGGGCAGAGGCCAGAGCGAACATGGCGACTCCGGACATCGAGGGAGCTATCGCCGACCTCAACGTCATTAAGGAGAGAGCGGGCGTAGAGCTTCTGACCAGCGCGACAGCGGAGGAGCTCCTTCTCGAAGTAGAGAAGGAAAGGCGTCTGGAGCTCGCTTTCGAGGGCCACAGATACAGCGACATGGGCAGGACAGGACGTGCGAAAGAGGTGTTCGGTGCATATGATACGTTCTTTGAGAACCCTCAGCACTGGATTCTTCCTTTCCCTCACAACTGCATTCTCGGAGACCCTGATCTCGAACAGAACCCAGGATATTAATATGAAGCGTATAATCACCATAGCGTTGGCGATCGCCCTCGCGGTAAGCGCTTCTGCGCAGCTTCCCACCCAGCCTTCGGCCCAGTGGCGTCACTCCCCTGACAAGGGTTCGCTTATAATTATCGGCGGCGGAAAGGTCGGGGACGAGATCTGGGATGAGTTCATCGAGCGCGCCGGAGGACGCGAGAAGGCTAAGATAGTAGTCGTCACCAATGCGTCCGCCGATGTCGTGGAGTACTATTCTCCAGCCATCGAGAAGGCCATTTCGTATGTCGGCAAGAACAGGGTCACAAGACTCCATCTTAAGGACATAAATGAGGCTAATAACGACAAGCTCATCAAGGCTTTGAAGGAAGCCACCGGCGTTTATTTCACTGGCGGACGTCAGTGGAGGATAGCGGAGGTTTACCTCAACACGAAGGCTCATCAGCTTTTCAACGAGGTCCTCGCCAGAGGAGGAGTCATCGCCGGCTCGTCCGCGGGCGCCAGCATCCAGGGTTCATTTCTTTGGAGAGGCGACACCAGCGGGGCTGACATTCTCGTCGGAGACCACACCCAGGGCCTGGGATTCCTCAAGAACAGCGCTATCGACCAGCACATTCTCGTCAGGAACCGTCAGCATGACCTTGCAGATTTTATCAAGGCGGCTCCCGCTTTCATCGGAATAGGACTGGACGAATCCACAGCCATCGTCGTAGAAGGCCCTTCATTCAAGGTGATAGGCAAATCATACGTAGCAGTCCACAGCGCGGATCAGGAGAAATTCATTTTCCTGCGCGCCGGAGACAAATATGACCTCGAAAATCATTGTAGAATAAAATAATATCGTTCTATGAAAAAGATTCTTATCAGCGTGGTAATCGCCCTTTGTGGCATCAGCGCGGCGGCTCAGAAGATGCAGACCGCCAGTTTCGATTATTTCCTTCCTGACACATGTGACTATAACCCTGCCATTCCAAGGCCGGCGGACATCCTCGGTTTCGAGATAGGAGAGATGCAGGCTCTTCACGAGAACGCAGTGGCATATTTCAACACCGTCGCCGCTATCTCCGACAGAGTGATGATTGTCAATTACGGCCGCACAAACGAGAGAAAACCTCTTTGTTTCGCCGTGATCAGCTCTCCGGAGAACCTTGCTAATCTGGACCAGATCAAAAAGCAGCACGACATGCTCCAGGACCCTAAGGCGAAGGTCACTATCGATGAGAACACCCCTGTTTTCACATGGCTCGGACACTCGGTACATGGAAACGAGACCTCTGGTTTCAACGCCAGCTTCCTGCTCCTTTACCACCTCGCCGCCTCTAACCACCCTGAGACCCTCGATTGGCTCAAGCACTCTATCATAATCGTCGATCCGGCTAATAACCCTGACGGTATCGACAGATTCGCTGAGTGGGCTAACCAGCACCGCAGCGAGCTTGAGAACAACGACACTCAGGAAAGAGAGCACATCGAGCAGTGGCCGGGCGGACGCTTCAACCACTATTGGTTCGACCTCAACCGCGACTGGCTCAACCAGCAGCAGCCTGAATCACGCGCTAGAGCTCAGATGATTCTTGAGTGGCATCCTAACGTGTACACATGCTCCCATGAGCAGAACACCGAGAATAACTTCCACTTCTCCCCTGGCGCTCCTTCACGAGTACACCCTCTTATCTTTGACGAGTGTATCGACCTGATAGGAAAGATAGCCAAGAACTACTACGCCCCTGCTTTTGATAAGCAGAAGATGATGTATTTCTCCGGAGAGGTCTATGACGACTACTACATCGGACGAGGAAGAGAGTACTTCGACTTCCACGGCGGTCTCGCGTTCCTTTGGGAGCAGGGCAGCCCTAGAGGTTTCCTTCAGCACACCGATAACGGTGACCTTTCTTTCAAGCTCGGTATCCATAACCAGCTTACTCTCGAGCTCGCGACTATCCGTGGCTGTACTCAGATGAGAAAAGAGCTCAATGAGTACCAGAGAGAGTTCTTCACCCGTTCATATAAAGAAGGCGTGGCAGATAAAACCGGAAGTTGGGTTTTCGGCTCTACAAAGGACTTCGGAGCTACCGTGCGTTTTGCCGAGGTCATCAAGCGCAACGGCGTCAATGTCTATAAACTCGGCAAGGACGTAAGCGCCGCAGGGGTCAAGTTCGTAGCTGACAGCGCGTTTGTCGTTCCGCTTGACCAGAACAGATACAGACTTATCCAGGGTATTTTCGAGATACGCAAGGAATACGCTGACAGTATCGCGTACGATATCACAGGCTGGACCATGCCTATGAGCTTCAACCTTGACTACGCCCAGGTCAAAGGCGCTTCGCTTGGTGATGAATATCAGATCACTGACACTTTCAAGTCAAGCATCATCGGCGAGCAGGACCCCCAGAAAGTTTATGCTTATGCGTTCGAATGGACCGGTTTCTTTGCTCCAAGAGCTCTTTACAGGCTTTTGAGCGCTGGAGTTTACGCCAAGGTCACAAAGAGCGAGATCGTATCCCCTGAGAAGACCTTCGGTTACGGTTCTATCTTCGTTCCGCTCGGAGAGGTTTATCAGACTCTCAAGCCCGAGCAGATCAAGGCTATCATTGACACTATTACCGAAGAGGACATGATTGATGTTTATGCCCTCAACAGCGGATACACCTCGGCCCACAATGTAGGAAGTCCGGAGCTCAAGCATGTAGAGCTTCCAAGGGTCGCTATCCTGGGCGGAAGCGGAGCTAACGCTACCGCTGTCGGAGGACTTTGGTTCCTGCTTGATAAGCAGTATAAGATCAAGAGCAGCATCGTTCCGGTAGAGGAGCTGATGAATCTCGACCTTAGCAGATATAACACTATCTTCGTGTGCGGAGCCTTCCCTAAGCTCTCTGAGCAGGAGCTCAAGAAACTCAAGGACTGGACCGCGGCAGGTAATACCCTCGTCGCTACAGAGGCCGGACTGTCAGTTATCGCTAAGGCGGGAATCGCGGATTTCAAGGCTAAGCCAGTTGAGTACAACCACAATGTCCCATACGCCAACTATGCTACCTCAGTAAGGTCTCAGGGCATCCAGGGCGTGATTTTCGGAACTAAGATCGACCCTACTCATCCTCTTTGCTGGGGTTATACCAAGGATTCTCTTCCTGTTTTCAAGAATAATACTATCCTTCTTGAGAATGTGGGTAACGCCCTCAGGACTCCTGTTGTCCATACAGACCCTGTACTACTGTCCGGAAACGTGACCGCGTCAGTACAGGAGAAGGCCGCCTCTACTCCAGTGGAGGTTATCACCAAGGTAGGCAAGGGACGCTGCGTATATCTGGCCGTTGACGCCACCTTCCGCGGCATCTGGTACGGCAGCTCTAAGCTCATCGCCAACACCATGTTCTTCGCCGACAAAGTCAGCCCAGCGGCCTTATAATTCCAGGGGCGCTGCCCCTTCACACCCCGCGGCTCTGTAATACATTTGCGGAAGGTTTCCTGACATGAGGGAGGCCTTCCGCATTTATTTTATTTGTCCCCGAACTTTTGTAAAAAAATTGGGGCGGAATCGTGTTTTTTGGTTAAATTCGCAGCCTAATCAAAATAAACTATGGGCGGATTCTTCGGCACAGTCTCAAAGACTCAATGCAGCACTGACGTATTCTACGGAACGGATTACAACAGTCATCTCGGAACCAAACGCGGCGGCATCGCCACCTACTGCAAAGACACAGGGTTCCACCGAAGCATCCACAATCTCGAAAACAGCTATTTCCGCACCAAGTTCGAAGGCGACCTGCCTAAATTCGTAGGCAACGCCGGAATAGGAATCATCTCCGACACAGATGCGCAGCCTCTGCTGATGAACAGCCACCTGGGCCGTTTCGCGATTGTCACTGTCGCCAAGATCAACAACATCGAGGAACTTACCGAGCACCTTCTGGAAGAAGGATTGACGATGAGCGAGTTCAGTTCAGGAAAAATCAACCCCACCGAGATTATCGGCCTTCTGATTGTCAAAGGAAAGAACTTTGTCGAAGGTATCGAGAATGTATTCAAGAAGATAAAGGGCTCATGCTCAATGCTTCTTTTGACAGAAGACGGCATCATCGCCGCCAGGGACAGCTGGGGCCGCACCCCTATCGTAGTGGGTCAAAGGGACGGAGCCATGGCAGTGTCAAGCGAAAGCACCTCATTCCCTAACCTCGGATTTGAGACAGTCAAGTACATAGGCCCGGGCGAGATCGTACGCCTCAGGGCTGACGGCATGGAGCAGCTTAGAAAGCCTAACCCTAGAATGCAGATATGCTCATTCCTCTGGGTTTACTACGGATTCCCTACAAGCTGCTATGAGGGCAGAAACGTGGAGGACGTGCGCAACAAATGCGGCTTCGCGATGGGAAAGAAGGACGACACCGAGGTAGACTGCGCATGCGGAATCCCAGACAGCGGAGTAGGCATGGCTGTAGGTTATGCTGAAGGTCACAATGTCCCATACAGCAGGGCCATCAATAAATACACCCCTACCTGGCCTCGATCATTCATGCCAAGCAATCAGTCTATGCGAGAGCTTGTCGCCAAGATGAAGCTTATCCCTAACAAGGATATCCTCAAAGGCAAGAGAGTGCTCTTCTGCGACGACTCCATCGTACGAGGCACACAGCTCAGGGACAACACCGCCGTCCTGACAGAGCTCGGAGCGAAAGAGGTACACATGCGTATTGCCTGCCCTCCTCTTATCCACGCCTGCCAGTTCGTGAACTTCAGCGCCAGCAAGAACGAGTACGACCTGATAACCCGCAGAATAATCAGAGACTTCGAAGGAGAGAATCCGACCAACATCGAGGCATACTCTACCACCGACTCCCCTGAATACAAAAGAATGGTTGAAGAGATAGCTCGCAGATTCAACCTTACAAGCCTTAAATTCAGCACAATCGAGGACCTCGTGGAGAGCATCGGTCTGCCTAAATGTCAGATTTGCACCCACTGCTTCGACGGCTCATCAGCATTCACACTCACTGAGGAGAATAAGTAAATCATGTATTCACTATACAAATTATTTATCAGGACGACGGCGTTATGCTTCGTCCTGTTTTCGTTTATTTCCTGTTCGGACAGGCACATGATAGAAGAGGGCATCAGTCTTTCTTTAGCCAAGCTTCGGTCTGAGGCATATTCCAACGTCAGATATGACCTTCATTTCAGCATTCCACAGCATCTAGACAGCGCGGTCCATGCTCAAGAAAGCATATCCTTGAATCTCGAAAAGAGGCAAGACATCATTATCGACTTCAGCGAGCCTTCATTAGTGGAGGGGCGGATTCAAGCCAATGGAAATAATATCGACGTCATATCAGAATCCGGTCATATCATCATTCCGAAATCTTACACGAGGAAAGGCGAAAACAACATCCACATCAAGTTCACCTCAGGAGGAGAATCGTTGAACAGACGGGAGAAATTCCTATATACCCTTCTTGTCCCAGCCAGAGCGCATACCCTCTTTCCTTGCTTTGACCAGCCGGATTTAAAGGCAGAATACAGCCTGAGCCTTGATCTTCCGCAGGGTTGGACATCCGTAGGCAACAGCATCGGTTCAAAGCCTACGGAGCCCCTGAGCACATACCTTTTCGCTTTCGTGGCAGGAGAGTTCCAGAAAGTGTCCGCTTGCCGAGGCGAACGTCAGATAAGCATGTACCACAGGGAGACAGACCCGGAAAAAATAGCTCAATGTCCTGACATCCTTAATCTCGTATTCAACGCCATAGAATACATGGAGGACTATACAGGCATGAGATATCCTTTCTCGAAATATGACTTTGTCGTAGTTCCTGACTTCCAGTACGGAGGAATGGAGCACACGGGGGCTACCCTCTATAACGACAGACGCATCTTCCTCGACCCTTCCCCGACCACTGACGAGCTTCTCAGCCGCGCCTCCCTTATCGCCCATGAGACCGCCCACATGTGGTTCGGTGATTGCGTCACGATGCGCTGGTTCGACGATGTGTGGACAAAAGAAGTCTTCGCCAACTGGTTCGCCGCAAAAATGGTAAGGCCCGAATTCCCACAGATAAATCACAGCCTCGGTGACCTGAAGGACTATTACGCCTGTGCATATAAAGAGGACAGGACAATAGGTTCAAATGCCATTCAAAGGCCGCTGGACAATCTCGACAGAGCAGGACTCATATACTGCGGGATCATCTACGATAAAGCCCCTATCGCCATGGAAAAACTCGCCCGTAGAATGGGAGAAGACAATTTCCGCTCCGCCGTGGGCGACTATATGAAAACTTTCGCTTACTCAAACGCCAGCTGGGACGAGATGATCGATATCTTCAGCAAATACTGCGATTTCGACATCGAGCAGTGGAGCAGGGTGTGGATCAAAGAGGCGGGAATGCCTGTTTACTGCTTTAAAATTGAAGGTGACTCCTTGCGTGTGAGTCAGGAGGACCCTTTCGGGAAAGGGAATATCTGGCCTGACGAGCTTGTATGCACGGCGCTGCCGGGGATGGAAAATATCAGCGTCAATTTCTCTGACAAAGCTGAAGTCAGCACCGTCCTTCCCGAGGGGACAAGCGTCATACTCCCCAATGTGGACGGCCTTGGATATGGATGTTTTGTTCTTGACAAGGACATGACAGAGGCTATTAAGAATAATTGGAAAAGTCTTGACGCCACCGCCAGGATGTCTCTTCTGATGAGTCTGTATGAGAACGCCCTGAGGGGATTGATACCGCAGGAGGATTTTGTCCAGTGGGTAGCGGAAAGGATTTCCGATGAGAGCGAGCCTCTTATCGCTCAAAGCATGATTTCATATGCGGCGGAGATAGCAGATAAGACATGTTCAAAAGCCGTGAAAGCAGAGCTCCATAAGAAGCTGATGGGCGTGGTTATGGACAGGGAAAAGCCTCACGAGCAGCGAATCCTGTGCCTGAGGAGTCTTTATACAGGCTGCGAAGATGAACTTTCCGAGGCCATTTTCAAGATATGGGACACGCCTAACTCGATCCCCGGCATAAACATCTCAGAAAGGGACCTTACCGCAATGGCCTACGAGATGATGATAAGATTCCCTCAGAGATATGAGAAAATATACGAAAAGCAGTCAGACCGGATAAGTAACCCGGACAGAAAAGAGACATTCGCATATGTAGCACGGGCTGCTAACCCGGACCCTGCAGTTCGGGAGGAATTGTTCAGAAGCTTCGATACAGCTTCTGGAAGAAGGCCTGAGTCAAGGGTTCTCTCCGCCCTGAGGCTTCTTTGCCACCCAATGATGGAGGAGCAGGCGCTTGGATACATAAGACCAGCCCTAGAGCTTCTTGAGCCTATTCAGAAGACTGGCGACATCTTCTTCCCTGCATCATGGTGCAAGGCGCTTCTTGACAGGCAGCCTTCCGAGAAAGCCCTGCCTATAGTCGAAGAATTCCTCGCGGAGCACCCCGACATGCACCCGCTGCTGACCAATAAGATCCTTCAAGCGACGGGCGTCGTGAAATAGAAACATTGTATATTTTTCTGCAAAAACGCTTATTAATTGCTAAAATAATATTAGTTTTGCACAAATTTATACGGAAAAACTATGCACGATATACTAACCGAGGTCTCAAACATGACTGTCAGGGACTGCCTGAAGGTCACCGAACGATTCAAGAAATCCTTTGACTATCCCCTTCACAGACATCTTGAATGCGAAATTAATTTCATACAGGACGGCAAGGGCACAAGGCGCGTCATCGGAGACAGCGTAGAACTTATCGACGACCTCGAGTTGGTGCTTATCACGGGAGAAAATCTCGAGCATGTCTGGGAGCAGGGCGAGTGTAAATCGGAGAAAGTCCGCGAAATGACTATACATTTCCCTCAAGATTTATTCCCTATCGACCTGCAGACAAAAGACCAGTTCGCCTCGATAAAAGAGCTCCTTCAACAGGCTAGGCTCGGAGTCTCGTTCCCCCGCGAATCAATCTTGAAAGTATATCATCTTCTCGACTCTTTCACGACCACAAGCGATAGTTTCTTCCAGTTTCTGGACTTCATGAAAATGCTTTATATTCTCTCACAAGGAGATTATAAAGTATTGGCCAGCAATAGTTTCGCCAAGAGCGAGAAAACCAAGGAGAATAGCCGCGTGGTGAAAGTCAGGGACTACATCCAAGCCAACATCCAAAAAGAGATCACCCTCGAGGAGATAGCCAAGATCGTGGGCATGACCCCGACCGCGTTTTCCAGATTTTTCAGGAAGGCCACCGGCAACACCTTCACGTTTTTCCTGACCGAGACACGCCTCGGCCATGCCTCCAGAGCACTTGTGGACAGCAACAAGAATATCTCCGAGATAGCCTTTGACTCGGGCTTTAACAACCTGTCCAACTTCAACCGCGTGTTTCACGCCAGAAGAGGCATGACTCCTAAGGAATTCAGGCAGCTTTATAAGAAGCACAAGATCATGATCTAGTGCGCAAAATTTGCAAAAAATGTATATGAGTTGTTAATTTCTTATCATTTTTTGCGGAGTATCATGTGTAAATTTGCAAACCGCATACAACATGTACGCGGCGCACACACATGACACTAAGAACTTTCATAGCCTCTCTCGCCTCTCTGATAGCATTCTCCTGCTGTCAGCACCCGCAAAATAACGACATACAGGCCGTCCAGGGCCAGTTTATCCAAAACGAGGAGCCGGTATATTTCATCGGC
>JAKSJJ010000006.1 GCA_024398335.1 Bacteroidales bacterium
TGAACACACTCTTGATAGTATCAAAGATATAATTACGTCCCGCCATCTCCGACGGGCCGAAATCTCTTGTTCCCTTAGGAATTGAAGGTTTCTGTGCCATTTTTATTTCTCTATTTCCAAATTATCAATATTTACCTCGTCTGGCCTGAACCGACGCGGGCCATCCTGACCATTCGTCCCGTCCGAGCCTCCAGTCTTTTCGTATGTATTCTGAGGGACGCCGTACATAGGTGCGACCATGCCGCCGTGCTCAGGATCCAATGGCCCATAGAGCTTCGGGCCGCAACCGGTCGCCATAAAACCGAGTACCGCGAGCAAAGCACGGCAAATCTTAGTCTTCCTACTCATTGAGTTTCTTTAAATTACACTGAATCAAATCGCCATTATCATCACGAAGGTGCATGCCGTTACCCTGGCAATAGCGGAACCACTTGCATTCCCCGCACCCCCCTTTTTTCATCCACGAGCGGTCCCTGTACGGAGCAAACCCCGTCTGCCACACCTTGATAAAATCGTCCTTGTATATATTGCCCTGATGATAATTACCCCTTATACTCGTACAAGCGGAAATTGAGCCGTCGATAAGCACTGAGCCTACGGTCACTCCCGCCTGGCAGGTATAAAGATAATCTCTCACCACGCCCTCATACTCCCCGAGGAAACCCTCGCAGCCGAAGCTGACCAGAATCCTGCCTTCCTTACGTGTTCTGACAATGAACTCCATAAGCTCCCTCACCTGCGCTCCGTCCACGATCATCTCCGGATCGCTGGCGGCCCTTCCCATAGGCACAATGGTGAAAAGTCTCCATTGCTTCACGCCTAATGAGATAAGATGCTCCTTGATCTGCTCTAGACGCGAGATATTGCGCTTATTCACGCATGTGACCACATCAAAGGCGATCGAAGGCTCCGCCGCGAGCATTTTTATAGCCCCACTGGCATACTCAAAGGCGTCGGAAGTCCCCCTCATCCAGTTATGGTCATCCTCCAGTCCGTCAAGGCTGACAGTCACGGAGCGAAGACCGCTAGAGAGCAAAGCGTCGAGTCTGGAACGGCTCAGAAGCCTTCCGTTCGTGACCATGCCCCAGGGAAACTCCATCTCGTATATACGGCGTCCACACTGCTCCAGGTCATCCCTCATCAAAGGCTCCCCGCCGGAGATGACAACCATTACATTATGGGAGTCATAGACCTCCTTGATACGGGAAAGCACCTTCTCGAAGTCCTCAAAAGGCATATCTGGGCTCAGAGAGTCCACCTTACAGTCGCTGCCGCAGTGACGACAGCGCATATTACATCTAAGGGTACACTCCCAGAAAATCTGACGCAAAGGATGACGCTCGACCAAGTCATTGAGTACCTGACGGTTGAGTTCCAATGCGAGGCGTTGTCTGAGAGTGAGCCTTGTCATTTATTTTGTCTTGAGATAAGCGTCTATGGCAGCGGCGGCCTTACGTCCGGCTCCCATAGCGAGGATCACGGTAGCGGCGCCTGTGACAGCGTCTCCGCCGGCGAACACACCCTCTCGTGAGGTAGCTCCGACCTCGTCAGCCACGATACAGCCTCTGCGGTTCACATCGAGTCCGCCTGTGGTCTTAGCGATAAGAGGGTTAGGAGAAGTACCCAGCGACATGATCACCGTGTCGGTAGGGATCTCGAACTCAGAGCCCTCGACAGGAACAGGACTGCGGCGTCCGCTCTCGTCAGGCTCGCCAAGCTCCATCTTTATACATTTGACAGCCTTGACCCAGCCGTTCTCGTCACCGATGACCTCGACAGGATTGGTGAGCATAGCGAACTGCACACCTTCCTCGTGAGCGTGGTGGACCTCCTCCGCGCGGGCAGGAAGCTCCTTCTCGGTACGGCGATAGACGATAGTTGTCTGAGCGCCGAGGCGAAGGGCGGTTCTCGCGGCGTCCATGGCGACATTTCCGCCACCGACGACAACGACTCTCTCGCCAGCGTGTATAGGAGTGAGATAGTCATCACGATATGCCTTCATGAGGTTATTTCTCGTAAGGAACTCATTAGCGGAGAACACACCGCTGAGGTTCTCGCCAGGAATGCCCATGAAGCGAGGAAGACCTGCGCCTGATCCGACAAAGACAGCGTCGAAGCCCTCTTTGTCAAGCAAAGAATCGATAGTCTCAGTCCTTCCGACGACAACGTCAGTCTCGATCTTGACGCCGAGCTTTTCAACTGAAGCGATCTCAGAGGCCACGACCTCATCCTTAGGAAGACGGAACTCAGGGATTCCGTACTGGAGCACTCCTCCGGCCTTGTGAAGAGCCTCGAAGATAGTCACATCGTAACCCATCTTCGCGAGGTCAGCGGCGCAAGCGAGGCCGGAAGGGCCAGAGCCTACGACAGCGACCTTCTTGGCGTCGGAAGCCTTGACAGGGGCCTGAACCTCACGAGGATTATGTCTTGACCAGTCAGCGACGAAACGCTCGAGCTTTCCGATGGCGACAGGCTCACTCTTGACTCCGAGCACGCAGCTGCCCTCGCACTGAGTCTCCTGAGGACATACTCGTCCGCAGACAGCAGGAAGTGATGAATCCTCCGCTATCTTATCAGCCGCTCCGGCGAAATCACCAGCCGCTACTCTCTCTATGAAATCAGGGATCTTGACTCCCACAGGGCAAGCCGCTACGCAACGCGGATTCTTGCAATGAAGACAACGTGAAGCCTCAAGGGAAGCCTCCTCGACATTATATCCGAAGCAAACCTCTTCGAAATTAGTCGCTCTGACCTTCGGGTCCTGCTCACGGACCGCTACTCTAGGTATTCTGTTTGCCATATCTTCCCTTTATTTACCTCTGCCTATGCGGCATACGTGTTTCTCATTAGCCTCGGTCTCCTCGGCCTTGTACATTCTCTGTCTGCGCATAGCCTCGTCGAAATCGACAAGAGCGCCGTCGAACTCCGGTCCCTCTACACAAGCGAACCTGGTCTTTCCGCCGACAGTGACGCGGCAGGCGCCGCACATTCCTGTTCCGTCAACCATGATGCTGTTCAGGCTCACCACTACAGGGATTCCTAGCTTGACAGCGGTCAAGGTCGCGAACTTCATCATGATCATAGGACCGATGGCGACGACCTTTGTAAACTTCTCGCCCTCAGCGACAAGCTTCTCAAGCATCGCGGTTCCTACGCCATGGAAACCCTCTGAACCGTCATCTGTACAGATGTAGAGGTTGTCACAGGCAGAACGGATCTCATCAGTGTAGATAAGAAGATCCTTGGTCCTGGCTCCGATGATGACATCTACCTTGACGCCTCTTTCGTGCAGCCACTTGACCTGCGGATAGACAGGGGCGGTGCCGACTCCTCCGGCGATGAACACGAAATGCTGCTGGGCGAGAGCCTCAGCGGACTCCTCGACAAAGTCTGAAGGCACGCCAAGAGGGCCCACGACGTCAGCGAAAGCCTCACCGACCTCGTATGAGCAAATATCTTTTGTTGACGCTCCGATCATCTGGGTCACGATGGTGACCGTGCCGGCAGCGGCGTCATAATCACTGATTGTAAGCGGAATACGCTCTCCTTTCTCATCAGCTCTGACGATGAGGAACTGGCCAGGATTCGCCGCGGCGGCGAGCCTTGGAGCCTCGACCTTCATCTTGCAGATGGTAGGCGTGAGCATCTGTTTTTCTACGATTCTGTACATATGGTTAGTTTAGTTGTTGCTCAATTATTTGACCACTGTCGCAGGGAAACCTATCTTCTTCAAAGCGGCGGCCAGTTTCTCCTCGTCAGTCTTCGCAGGATCGTAGGTGATAGTCACCGTTCTCTCCTCGACAGAGACCTCAAGGGCCAAGACACCCTTCTCAAAAGAGATGTTCTCCACTACTTTCTTCTTGCAGGAATTACAGTGGATATTCGCAGAGAACACTACAGTCTTGACAACCTTCTTGCTCCAAGAGGCTGAAGATGAAGACATTTCAGAAGCGGCCTGAGCCATAGGGGCGCAGACCATAGAGGCCATCAAAGCGACGATGGCGGTTATAATAAATCTTTTCATAACACACAAAGATAATTAATTTTTAATTATATGCTCAATTATTCCGTTTTCCAAAGAGTAAAACGTACTCCGGCGTAAACCTTGGCGCCCATGATAGGACCCCAGACACAGCTGGCGTCAAAATCGCTCTGGTTTGTGAGATATTTCTCGCCGGATTTCGAGCCCGAGATAAGGTCTTTCTGCCTGAAATTGGTCATGTTCTCGGCTCCGACATAGATATCCACGCCTTTGAAACGCTTTGTTATCTGGGCATATAGCAAAGGATATACCGTAGAGTAGTAATTGCCGTTTTTCTCTTTGATCTGGCGATTGTCTTTCATGAACTCATACACCCTGCAAGGGCCGTTCACAGAGGCTGTGAAATCAAAGATCCACTTATTCAGACGTGTCGCGTACTGGAGGTTCAAAACGCCCTTGTAGCGGCTTGTAAGCGGCCTTTCCACCAAGCCTGTCTTGTCTTTAAGATTGGTCTTGGCGTTGGTATAACGGGCTGTGAGGGTGATGTTGAATCTCTCCACAGGCTCGATTGAGAAATCAAGCTGATAGCTGTCTGTGAACGAGCGGCGGCAACCCTTCGGAAGGGAGCGCAGAGAATAAAAATCAATCTCACCGAAGCCGTGCTCATAATCCACGATCATCTGGTCCACGAACTGACTGCGGAAGTAGTCAAAGCTGATGTACGAACCCTCGAGCGGGATATAGTAAGTGATGTTTCCACCCACGGTCCAAGCGTCTTCGAGCAGGCCTCCAGCGTAGTCGCCGGTGAATTTTTTCGAGGTCGAGAATACTCCGATATTGTCAATCAGAGGCATCGAGGTCCTCGCTCCCCTGCCGACGTTGGCGCGGATGACAACGCTCTTATCCGGCATATACTTTAGAGTAAGGCGAGGAGAAGGGACGAATTTCTTCGTGCTCAGGCCTTTGCCTGACAGCGAAGCGAGGTTGGCGTCGAGGCGAAGGCCGGCGATAAGGGAGAACTTCTCCTCAAAATGGTAGGTATATTCTCCGAATGCGCCGACGGTGTAGAAATTCTTCCATCCATTTATCGCCGAGAGAGTCTCGTAGTTGAATGGAGGGAGAGTCTGCTTGAGGCGGCGGTCAAGGCCCATGTTGTAAAAATCCATCATGGCGCTCGCGCCGACAGTGAATTTATGAGACTCACTCAATTCATTCTGGTACAGAAGATTAGCAAAGCCCGAATGCTGATCTGCCAAGAACTTGGTCGCCCCGAAATAGGAGTTCATATCCTGGTAATTATAGTCCAGGACCATGGCGATATTCTGGGAATTGTCCTCATTGAGAGGCACGCCGACCTTGAGGTAGCCATCGATGGAGCTGTTGCTTATGCGAGAGCCCCAAGGAGCCGTTCCTGCTGAAGAAAGATAGGCGTCATAATCATATTCCGAAGTCCTTCTCATCTTGAGTTTCATGTCTTCGGTATGGGTCGCCTCACCTCCACGTCTGGTGTCGTGGATAGCGCGGACTCCGAAGCGCACCTGGACGCCGCTAGGAGCATAATAAAGCCAGCGGTTAGAGAGGTTATACTGAAGGGTGAGAGGGTCGTCAAGGAAGCCGTCACCATTATCATCCATACCCATGAAATTGCCGCTGACATGTCCAAGAAGAACGGTGCTCCACGACTCGTTAAGTTGCAAAGAGGAAGCTATGTTGAAATCCGTCTTGGTGTCGCTCATCAGCGAAGCGTTGATAAAAAGAGGCACCTCGTCAGTAGGTTTACGGTGCTCCATGTTTATCTGGCCGGTAATGGACTCGACTCCGTTTATCACCGAGGTCGCACCTTTCGCGATCTGTATGCTTTCAAGCCACTGACCAGGGACATATCCAAGTCCGAATGGAGCGGAAAGTCCCCTCATCACCGGACGGTTCTCGTCCAGCATCTGCGTGTATATACCGCTGAGGCCCAGCAGTTTAATCTGCCTTGCTCCAGTCACAGCGTCAGAGTATCCGACAGTCACGCTGGCGGAGTTCTCAAAACTCTCCGCGAGGTTACAGCAAGCCATTTTGCAAAGGCCCGCGGCTGTTATTGTCTCGACTCTGTTGGGGGTATATTTTGACAGGACCTTGCCCGGCTGACGCTGGGTGAACACGGCGGCGCCGAGGCTGTCGGTACGGTCGCCGTAAATGCCTGTCGTATCAATCTGCTGAGCCTGTGCGCCACACACAAACGCGCACAAAAGACTCACTATTGTAAAAATCCTGATTTTCATTTCTATCTTATATTATTGAGAATTAATTTATTGTCCGTCTCTTTTTTCAAAAGACGGGAAACTAAATTCTCAACGAGCAGATAGAATGTATTATGTCCGGTATCGGGATAGGATCAAGTGTCCTCCAGGCCACTTGGCTAAAGCATTTGAAAACTGAAGGGGCACTTACGATAACGCCTGTCAATACAGGGGTGAACTGCGCTATATGAACGACAGAGGAATGGTCGCCGTCGCCTGTAAGGACTAGCCTGGCTGAGTGGTTATGACAGCAATCGTCAGGTTTCTCGCTATGATGCTCGTGATGGCAAGTCCCGTGGCAACAGGCGTGAGCGGAAGGGTGAACACTCTGACAATCAACGCCTTTTGCGAGCAAAGTCACATACACGTTCCCGGTATGGGAGCAGGTATGCACATTTATGCCGCCTATGGAGAGAACATAGAGCAGCATAAGGGCGAGGGCCATGCATTTTATGAGTATCTGACGCTTCATCTAGACCGCGAATATACTTATTTTTATTATATTCGCGTCCGCAATTTAAAACGTGTCACGGGTGAAAAAATTCCTGATCATACTTCAAATCGCTGTGTTTGCCTTGATTTCCTCGGTGAACACGTATGCGCAGATAAGGGTGAAGGGTACAGTGAGCGCCGCCTCGGACGGGGAGCCTCTCATAGGAGTAGGTGTCGTCGCCGTAGGCTCAAAAGAAGCCACTATCACTGACTTGGACGGAAACTACAGCATCGACCTTCCCAAAGGCGTCACCTTCCTGATGTTCAACTATGTCGGAATGGTGACAGAGCGCAGAAGCGTCCAGAACCTTCCCAAGAACTCTGACGGCAGCTACCAGTTAAACATCTCCATGAATGACGACAACACCGTCCTTGACGAGGTCGTCGTGACGGGTATCACGTCCACGGATAAACGCCTTTTCACAGGCTCCACCGCCAAGATTGACGGGGAGAAAATGAACATCGCCGGAGTGGCGGAGGCGGGACGAAGCCTCGAAGGAAAGGTGTCCGGCGTGAGCGTACAGAACGTATCCGGAACCTTCGGCGTCGCTCCGAAGATCCGAGTCAGAGGAGCCACATCCATCTTCGGCTCCAGCAAACCTCTCTGGGTCGTGGACGGAGTGCCTCTCGAGGACGTCGTGGAGGTAAGCGCGGACGAGCTCTCTTCCGGAGATGCCAACACATTGATTTCCAGCGCCATATCCGGTATCTCATCTGATGATATCGAGTCCGTGCAGATCCTCAAGGACGGTTCCGCCACATCTATCTACGGAGCAAGGGCCATGGCCGGCGTGATCGTCGTCACCACAAAGAAAGGCCGCAGCGGACATCAGTCCCTCAACTATACCGGAGAGTTCACTTTCCGTATGAAGCCTAGCTACAACGAGTTCAACATAATGAACTCCCAGGACCAGATGGACATCTATCAGGAGATGCAGCAGAAGGGATGGCTCAACTACGCCAACCTCGCAAACGCGTCCACTTCCGGCGTCTATGGAAAGATGTATCAGCTGATAAACACCTACAATCCGGTCACAAGTCAGTTCATGCTTGAGAATACCTCCGAGGCGATGACCGAGTACCTCAGGGCCGCCGAGATGAGAAACACTGACTGGTTCGACGTGCTCTTCACCAATCACATTCAGCACAACCACTCCTTAAGTTTCTCGACAGGCTCCGACAAAGCGTCCATCTACGCTTCCATGTCCGTCCTGGGCGATGGAGGATGGACTATTCAGAGCGCTGTGCAGCGTTATACGGCCAGCCTCAACGCCTCTTATAAAATCATCCCTCAGCTCGAGATCGGAGTCATAGGAAACGCATCGTACCGTAAGCAAAAGGCCCCAGGCACCTTAGGACAGGACATCGACGTGGTCTCAGGTACTGTGAAAAGAGAGTTTGACATCAACCCTTACTCATATTCCCTCAACACCTCGAGAGCATTGGACCCTGACGAGTACTATCGCAGGAACTACGCCGACTTCAACATCATCCACGAGCTCGAGAACAATAACATCGACATCCGTGTCACCGACCTGAAGTTCCAGGGTGAGATCAAGTGGAAGATCATCAAGGGCCTCGAGTGGAGCAACCTCGCCGCATATCGCTACCAGGCTTCCCGCCAGGAGCACAACATAAAGGAAGACTCCAACCAGGCCGCCGCGTACAGGGCCATGGGCACGTCCACTATCAGGGACGCAAACTCTTACCTCTACACTGACCCTGACAACCCATACGCTCTTCCTATCACGATCCTTCCTTACGGAGGTATTTACAAGAGGACGGACCACTCCATGAGCTCTTTCAACGCCCGCTCTACGATACGCTTCAACCGCGATTTCGGTCCTAACCTTGTAAGTTTCAACGGAGGAGTAGAGATAAGCAGCACAAGACGCCATAGCAGCTGGTTCCGCGGCTGGGGTATGCAGTACTCCATGGGCCAGACCCCTCTGTACGCATATCAGGTCTTCAAAAAAGGCAGCGAGGAGGGTTCTCTTTACTACGACATCACCGACTCGGTACAGAAATATCTCGCGGCTTTCGCCAACCTGACCTATTCATGGAAAGGCCGCTACACCATTTCCGGCACTACCCGTTACGAGGGTACGAACAAGCTCGGAAAGGCCCGCAGCGCGAGATGGCTCCCTACATGGAACGTCTCCGGAGCATGGAACGCCCATGAGGAGAAATGGTTCAAGACTATAAAGCCAGTCGTGTCGAACCTCACGCTCAGAGCCTCCTACTCCCTTACGGCGGACAGCGGTCCGGCGAATGTGACCAACTCCAATGTCGTCATTTCCTCCGGCACACCATGGAAGCCTAACGTAAGCCAGCACGAGTCAGGTCTTTATATCGTGAACCTCGCGAACCAGGAGCTCACCTACGAGAAAAAGAAGGAGTTGAACGTCGGAATGGACATAGGATTCGTCGAGAACCGTATCAACATCGCTTCAGACTTCTTCTGGAGAAACAACTACGACCTCATAGGTATAATCAGCACCCAGGGCGTCGGAGGAGAGGTCCGTAAGTACGGTAACGTGGCTTCGATGAAATCCTCAGGAGCGGAGCTCACCCTCACGACCGTGAACATCCAGCCAAAGACAAAGGGCGGATTCGGGTGGACGACCGACTTCATCTACACTCATACGACCAACACAGTCACCAAGCTCACAAGCAACAAGCGCGTGATCGACATGATAACAGGAGGAGGATTCGCCAAGGAAGGCTATCCTGTACGCTCGCTTTTCAGCATTCCGTACGTAGGTCTTAACGACGAGGGTCTGCCTATGTTCAAGACAGCTTCCGGAAGCACCACGGTGACGGAGATATATTTCCAGAACTACGACACAGGAAACGGAGAGCTCGACTACCTCAAGTACGAGGGCAGCGTGGACCCTACCGATTTCGGCTCGATCCGAAATGAGTTCCGTTGGAACGGATTCAGGCTCAATGTATTCATCACCTATTCCGCAGGCAATGTCATAAGGCTCAACCCTGTATTCGCGGCCTCATACAGCGACCTTACCGCTATGACCCGAGAGTTCAAGAACAGATGGGCTGTGCCTGGAGACGAGAAATATACAAATATCCCTGTAATCGCCTCAAAGAGAACAAGCCAGAGATACGGAAGCGCCCTGCAGTACGCCTACAGCGCATATAACTACTCGACAGCCAGAGTCGCCAAGGGAGACTTCGTTAGACTTAAGGAAATCTCTCTCACCTATGACTTCCCTGCCGCATGGGCGAGCAAACTCGCTATGAAGACTCTCGCTCTGAAATTCCAGGCTACCAACATCTGCCTTCTCTACGCCGACCGCAAGCTAAATGGCCAGGACCCTGAGTTCGCGAACTCCGGAGGAGTCGCCTCCCCTATGCCGAAGCAGTTTACATTCACCATTAAAGCAGGATTCTAATATGAAAAAATATCTCATCATAATAGCCGCCTTTGCGAGCGCGATCTCCTGCGATTTTCTGGACGAGCTTCCAGACAGCAGGGCAGAACTTACCCAGAAAGATAATATCGCCCAGCTTCTTGTCACCGCCTATCCGGACTTCCATCCTAACGTGTTCACGGAGATGATGTCCGACAACTGCGACGACTTCCTCGGCGAAGAAAATATCTACGGACAGAGATACACGAATCAGTACGGCCTGTGGCAGGACGATACTGAAAGCGAGATGTACGACAACCCTAAGAATGTCTGGGAGGCCAATTACGCGGCCATAGCAGCCGCCAACCAGGCACTTGTCTCCATGGAGGAGCTCGGAGGCGGAGAGGAAATGGACCAGTACCGAGGCGAGGCCCTGATGATAAGAGCCTTCTGCCACTTCACCCTCGCGACGCTCTTCTGTATGCCGTACAATCCTCTGACCGCTGACACTCAGCTCGGCATCCCTTATTCGCTCAAGCCTGAGACCCAGCTTAACCCTCAGTACCAGCGAGGGACCCTGGCACAGACCTACGCCCTTATTGACGCCGACATCCAGGCCGCCCTCCCTCTGATGGGCGACAACTACAACGTCCCTAAATACCACTTCACCCGTGAAGCCGCGCTGGGATTCGCCACGAGATTCTACCTCTTCTACCAGAAATGGGACAAAGTCATAGAATACGCCGACATAGTGCTTGGAGATGATCCGACGGTGTTCTTCCACAACTGGGCCGCGACCGCGGAGAAGACCCTCGACTTCGATGTCTATTCGCTTGACTATGTGGACGCCAACCTGAAGGCTAACCTTCTTCTCGCCACCGGCTACTCCCTCACAGGAGTCATCTTCGGTCCTTACGCAACTAGCAAACGCTTCTCCCTGACCTCCCTCACAGACAAGGAAGTCTGCGAGCATCAGGGACCTTGGGGACTCGTTTACGACAAGGACTTCACCTACAAGATGTCGCTTTACAAGTTCAACACCTCCACCTATTCGTTCACCTGCGTGCCTAAGTACCCGTACTTGTTCCAGTACTCTGACGCCGTCGCCGGTATCGGATATCCTCGCAGCGTGTTCCCTCTCATCACAGGAGAGGAGGTGCTGCTGAACAGAGCGGAGGCCCGCATCCTCAAAGGAAGGTTCGACACCGGACTGAAGGACCTTTTCATCTGGCAGAGCGGCAAGTTCAAAAAATACGACAACGCCATCAACGCCCCTTCAGTGGAATGGTACTACAGCAGTTGCGGTGACTATGATCCTATATACAACACCCAGGGCAACAGACAACTCCATCCTCAGGGCTTCACTGTAGAGCCAGGCGAGATGTTCAACTGCATCCAGTGCCTGCTCCAGTGCCGCCGAATCAACTTCGTGCATGACGGCATGAGATGGTTCGATACCGGACGTTACGGAATAACCCTCTACAGGCGTCTTGTGGATAAGAACGGGCAGTTCACCAAAGTGGAGGCGACTCTTGAATACAATGACCCGAGAAGGGCTATCCAGATCCCGCAGGATGTGGTAGCCGCTGGTCTCCAACCTAACCCGCGCGACTAAGATGAGAAAGTTCAGTATAATAATTATAGCGCTGGCGGCCGTGATTTGCGCCGCATGCGACAGCGACGCGCTGGATCCGAGCCAGTCAGTGATCACTGGCGACACAAGCGTGCAGAACAGCTTCGACAAGTGGCTGTACACAAACTATGTCATCCCATACAATATCCGCTTCCTCTACAAGATGCAGGATATCGAGTCAGACCTGAGCTACACCCTCTCCCCTGCCGACTACAAGAAATCAACGCAGATGGCGAGGATTGTCAAGCACCTCTGCCTAGAGGCATATGACGAGGTCACAGGCGGCAAGGATTTCGTGTGTACGTATTTCCCTAAGATGTTCCACCTTATAGGAAGCGCCGCGTACAATTCCAACGGAACCATCATGCTGGGAACGGCCGAAGGAGGACTCAAAATCACGCTCTACATGGTCAATGACGTGGATATCAACAATATACAGTTGCTCAACAACTACTATTTCCACACCATCCACCATGAGTTCGCCCATATCCTCCACCAGACAAAGAACTATCCTGTAGAGTACAAGGACCTCTCCGGAAAGTTCTATGTCCAGGATTCATGGATTTACAACCTGCAGTATCTCGAGCAGGGCTTCGTGACCGCCTATTCGAGCAAGGAGCCTAACGAGGACTTCGTGGAGGTGATATCTACATACGTGACCTCGACCCAGAAAGAGTGGGAGAATCTGCTGGAAGCCGCAGGCGAGCAGGGACGCCCTATACTTGAGAAGAAACTCGCCATCTGCAAGAACTACATGCTCGCGTCGTGGCATATCGACCTTGACAAACTCCGTGTCATCATCGAGAGAAGAAGCTCTGAACTCGATATGCTCGGTCTAGAAAACGCTTTATAGAATGGACAGGATGAGAAGATATATTTTATTGCTTTTTGCCGCAGTAGCGATGGCGCTCTGCGTAAGCTCATGTCTATTCAAGAATGACGACATATTCGAGCAGACCGCTTCCGCCAGGATCACCTCCCTTATGGATAAGACAAAGGGGGCCATTGAGCGCCACCCTGAGGGCTTTGTATTCCAGTTCTTCGGAAAAGAGGGACGAGGAGGCTTCAATTTCATCGTCCGTTTTGAAAACGGCAAGGCGTATCTTAGCTGCGAGACCGCTCCTTCCGACAAGGTCGAGGAGTGTCTGTATGACATACTCAAGGAGGACGGCGCGGTATTGAGTTTCAATACTTACTGCGGACTTCTTCAATATTTCCACGAGCCTTCGTTCAGCGACGTGGACGGCGCCGGCGGAGACTATGAGTTTTTAGTCGAGGGCGTGGACGAGGATGATACGATAAGGCTTAAAGGCAAGATAGGTTCGAGCAGGATGCGTATGTTCCCTCTGCCTTCGGGCTACACTCCACAGAGTTATCTGGAGGCGGTCAAGGCCATGCAGAAGCAGTGGGAGGGCGACTTTTACATCTACTCCGACTCATACGAGAGGCTCGGCTCATGCATAGGCCAACTCAACGGAAAGGTCCTTTGCGTGAAAGAAGGCGCTTACACGAACGCCAACACCTACGATTACAAGAGATCCGCCGTCTATACTCCTGACGGATTCAGGCTCCAGAGCAAGCTCGAGATCGGAGGTTATCACGGACAGGACTTCGTCCTCAAGAACGGCGAGTTCGTCTGCACCGACGGTTCCCTCATATTCTCAAGCAACGGTCTTACCGCCCCTGCATACGAGGATATGGCCGGAGCATGGATCCTGAGCTATAATAATTACTTCGGAAAGTATTTCGCCAAGGTCATAACAATAAGCACCTCTAAGGACGGAGAGACTCTCTATATCAAGAATCTCTTCTCGAACAGGGAGCTTGACAATGTAAAGCTCAAGTATGTCAACGGCAGACTCGAGCTCCACCCTCACTACCTCGGTAAATACGAGGGCTACTTCGTTTGGGGAATTCTCTTTGACACCAAGCAGAGCACAGTCCTGTGGGACGAGCAGACTTTCGCCCAGGGCGTGTTCACAAGGGAGAATAACCGCGACGTATTCTACTTCTCTGACGCCAGCACGGCTGTCGGAGACTACTCCGCTGACGGACTCATCCTTTATGAGTTCACAAGCGAGACTCCTTCATCTTCTACTAGGGTCAATAACCTCGACATTCTCTGTGACATATGCATATACAGATAAGACATAGACTTTTAGCCGCTCTTGCTGTGCTCCTGCTTTTCGCCGGGTGCCAGAAAGAAAGCCATGCGGTCAAGACGATCGAGATAGTTAAAAGCGAACTGCATGCCGGTCCTAACGGAGGCATCTGCACCGCTGTCTTCAAGGCGCAGGGCCAGGTAGAAGCGGAGGTCAACGCCGACTGGTGTGAGGCCGAGATTAAAGGCGACACCCTTGTCGTTCTATGCCTCGCGAATAGAAGCGTATCCGAGAGAAGCGCGGTCGTGACTTTAAGCTGCAAGGGTAAGAGCACCCACCTCGCGGTAAGCCAGGACGGTCAATACTCCTCTCTTCTTAACATCCCGCTTTATGTCACCATAGGCTGCGACAACGCCCGCCTTCAGTACGATATCACATCCAATGTCCCTGTCAGCGTAAAGACCGACGGGAACAACTGGTGCCGAGTAGGAGTCGGATCGGACATGGTCATGCTCACGGTATCCGCTAACCCCGAGATGGAAGCCAGAGACTGCCAGGTCACCTTCTACACCGGCAGCAAGACGGTGGTTATGACCATTCACCAGAAAGGACGCTTTGTGCTGGACTGCGACGCTCCTGTCATCTTCCCTAAGCACGGAGGAGAATTCAGCTGCGAGTTCTACAGCGCCGAAGCATACGAGATAACATCCACCCAGCCTTGGGTGAAGGTCGCCGTTGAGGGAGACACACTTTACATCAGCGCGGATGAAGACCCTATCCTCACCCCTTCCCAGGCTACGCTTACAATCACTACCCAGAGCGGATACAGCCGCAGCATAGAGGTCAGCCAGAAGCTCATACCGGAGGACTACGTCGGCCCATTTGACTTCTGCTTCCGTTCAAGCTGGGAAGGTGATGACAAGATGTACGAATACGCCGTGGACGCTCAGTGGGACGAGCAGGCGGGACAGATCGTATTCGACCTTGTATCATACGTTCTGCGTTTTGACTTCGACCCTACAGACGGACAGCTCTACCTCAGTCCTCAAAGGGCGTATGTCTCAAGGACACAGCCTTACGACACATGGCTCGGAATCATCGGTACGGGAATGCTCAGCGACGGAAGTCCTGACCCGTCAATGATTTGGACAAACCCTACCGTCACGGACTGGACAAATTACTACAAAGAGGGAGCGACCTTCGACAAGAGCAAGCGCATGCTCTTTAAATGGGACGAGGGCGGCCTTTCTAAGATGACTATGACCCATTGCGCCGACTCTGACTTCCCTATCTATAAAGGACGTGAGCAGGGAGGCAAATGGTATGACGAATATGGCAATCCTGACTATAAGGTAGAGGATTGCTATGGATTCAGACTTGGACTCCACCACGTCTATTACAACACCATGGAAGACGAGAGAATCGACCCTAACTACATGGCATTCAACCACTTCCCTGATGAATATCGAATAGATGAGCACCTCTCTATGTTTGGTCCTATAACACTTGTTAGAAAATGAGAAGAATACTTATAGCCCTTTCGTGCTCCATCGCCGCTCTCTTGACGCTTTCCTGCGGCAAGAATAGAGACGCCCGCCTTGAACCAAAGATGCTTTTAAGCCTGGACCGCCTCACATCCACCGGCTGCGAAGGCAATGTCGAGCTTTCACAAGGAGCTAGCGCATACTATATGAAGGTAGTGCCGCTGGACGAGTTTGACAACAAGCAGATGGCCTCTCAACTCCCCCAGGGACAGAGCTACACTAACGAAAAGCGAAAGATCGAGAGGCTTCACGGGGGCAAGAGCTTTGTCGTAGCGGCCATGCCATGCGACGCCCTGGGACATACGGGAGAGATGGTCAGCGAGAGATTCTCACTCGGCGAATTCTCCCTTGACATGACTCTTTACACCCCTGGAGACAGCCTCGGAGTAGAGCTCAACCGCTACAACACCCTCAAGGTCATGGCCACGAGCAACGGTATCGCGGGAAGAGGACGCTGCGCCCTCGCGGTCTCAGAGATCTGGATGCCGCTGTTTATCGAGAAGGGACTTCAGGCCGCGGCTGAGCAGGTTTTCGCGTCTAACAGCATAGAGCTTACAAAGCAGCAACTCGAGGAAATGTCAGATCCTAATCCGTTAAAAAGGGACCTGATGTACTTCAACGACCTTAGCGACGGGACAGAATATACTCTCGTCGTCTGTCTTGAAGACCTTGACGGCGAGAGTCACTATTACTCGTTTAAAGGCGCCACTAAACGCCTCAATCCTTGATCTATTATTCTGTCACAGGCTTGTCGCAGACAGCGCGGATAGTCATACCGAGGTATCTGTAAGTATTTGAGATATACTCGGTTCCCTCTTTACCGTCAGCGGTATAGACAAATGAATAAGCGTAGTACTGCTCATTCTGGTCAAAGAGGCTCGATGTCCAATAATTACAGAAAAGGGTGCTGTTATGAGGGCCGTCAACGGCGATCATGCCGGCAGCAGGAAGGAAAATAGATTTTCCTGTCTTCTTTGAGCTGATCTTATATCCATAAAGACCCTCGACTCTATTCCACTCCCATTCACAGTTCTTAAGCAGGGCGTCAACTTCCTGCTTGGTAGGCATACGCCAGCCATTACCCCATGCATTAGTAGCCGCGTCATCCTCAGGCTCCAGCACTTTCTTGTCGTCCTTGTTGCCATAAACCTTGAACATGCAGTACTTGGTGATTCTCAAGTCGGCATACTCAGCGGTAGTAGAAGGCTCGAAGCCGTCTGACCATTTGTAGTTACCCCAGCGATACTCTTTCTTTTCCTCAACTTCTCCCCACGAATAATATTTGCCGTAGTCCTGAGGAGCGCTTGCTCCAAGGTTCGTGGTAGCCCAAAGAAGGTCTGTGCCCAGATCCAAGGCCTCATGGCCTGCTATCGTGGTCGATCCATCGACATATTTCTCCTCCGGAGTCGGAGTAGGCTTGTCCTCACCTGGCTTATCGATTTTTCCCGAACAAGAGGCAAGAGAGCAGATTGTGCCGACAATAGCGGCGAGAGTAAAGATCTTTTTCATATTCATTAAACTAATTTCTTTCAAAATTTATAAAGGACTCGATGGAGCTGTCCTCGTCAGAGAGCGTGCGTATCCTCTTATAGAGCAAATAACGGCACCATGCGCTGAAATATGGTCTATTGTCCACCATACAGCAGTCCTTCTCGCTTCTATAAACCCCGTAGGAATAGTTACCAGCACCCTCATAGGCACCAAGCTGAGGATATGCGCCGCTTGCCGCGAGAGCGCTCCATGGAGTCTTGCTAAGCTGCGATTCCGTCGAGATATTAAGAGACCAACCCTTTGAATGCTTGACGGCGAGTTCGGAGGCGAACGACGCGGGAGCGGTGGAACCATTGGTGTGATACTCCTCGTCGAAATGTCCGAAGGCGTGACCTACCGCCTCATGCTGGACAAGCCCCGCGAAGCCATACTGAGCCTCAGTGCTGGCCGCCCCACCCTGGAAATCAGGCACGATGGAAAGGCGTCTGCCGTCGTCCCAGCTAAGGGTCGTACCTCCAAATCGTCTTGTATTAGCCAAAAGCACGACCATGGAGTTTCGAAGGTCGGTCACAGGGGCCTTACCCGCATACTGGAAGACCTTATCCCAAGAAGTCGTCATAGTAACGACTGTAAAGTCCGCGGAGGTGAAATATGTCCCGAAGGCAGTGTTATCAGGTTTTGTACCGATCTCGGAAACGCTCGACTCGGCGCTGACCGCATAGACATTGAAATATTCCCTGCAGCTTTTCATAGGCTCGAGAGCGAAAATCGCATCTATAGTCTTCTCCACCAAAGCGTCAAAGCCAGTGCCGAGCATCAGGGCTGAGCGGTCGAATGCGTCGCCGAGAATGACGATGTCTATCCCCTTTCCATGGCTAGCCTTTTGGTATTGAGCCACTTCCGAGTCGACACTGCGAAGGCCAAAGCCGCTCTGCTGAGGATAGATATGCTTAGCAGCGTTGAATCCGCTCCAACCCGGCATCAATCTCATGCCCTTTGGAAGACTGCCCTCAAGACGATTGCCATAGAGATACAGTTCCTTTAAATACACCAGATCCGTTACACGATCAGGAAGAGCTCCGCTGAGATTGTTATTGCATAAATCAAGGCTTGTGATATGCCCTGAGGCATCTACTCCTACGCCGTACCATGTCGATACAGGCTTATCCGTGCACCAGTTGTCAGATTTAGTCCAAGAGACGCCCCCGCAATCTTTATAAATAGCCTCCAAGGCCGTCTTCTGGGCAAGTACAGTGTTCGTCTTCTGACTTATCTTTACGAACTGCTCATAGCTTCCCGCCTCGTCATGGACCCGCAATGAAGCCTGGCGTGCGGCAGACGGATTAGGCGCTATCGTGAGGCTTATCTTGTAAACCTGAGCCTCCTTCACGGCCGAAGAGCAGCTGATCCACTCGCAGCCCTCGCACATAGGCTTGAAATCACACTCTACGCTAAGCTCCGCCTTTCCTCCCTCCGCAGGGAAATCAACGATTTCCGCAGGAGACACAGTGAAGCTCACGCGAGGGTTCTGGGTTATTTTAATGACAGCCTCGGCCTTTCCGCAAGTGACCCTGACCTCCCCGCTCTGAGCCTGCGCCCCGTCATAAAAACGTCCGCCGAAGCTCAGTTCGGTCGATCCCGCTACGCCGCTTTCCGGCTTGACATAACTAAGCCATGAAGGCTTACCCACGACCCTCCAAGGACCGCTCGCGGTCAATGTGGCGCTTCCCTTGCCCGCATCAGCCGAAATGAAAATCTCCGTCTGATCAAATTTCACGGAATCCGTCTCCATCGGGCTCGGACCCTTGCAGCCAAAGACCGCCAGAAGAAGAGATAAAAGCGGTATTATATATCTATTTCTCATAACAGGATGTCTATTCTACTATTTATATATGTGTCTTTTTCCTTCGCTCGTATGTTCTTTAATATCGCATATGCCTTCGCGTCATCGGAAGACATGCTGACTAGTCTTGTAACGACCATATCCTTCCACTCCCCTTCATCCGGTCGAAGAAGAGAGTACGCTTTCTCCAGGATTTCCGCCTTGAAGGCCACCTGGCAAAGCTGGCGGAAGACATTGCGCCTATACATCTGCTCCGCCTCTATATCATTCATCCACTGAAGATCCCGAAGAGAAGAAATGACCGCCTCAACGACCTGATCATGACTCGGACCCTCCTCCCAGTCATTTGTCAAATAATCTGTCAACCTTACAAGAATACGGGCATACGAGCCTCTAGCCTCACCTGCGACCTTCTTTGCTACGTTCTCGTCCGAGAACCACTCGTCGATGTTCCCGATAAGCTCCGCCTGACGAGAAGCCAGAAGCGCCGCGGCCTTTATCGGCTCAGATGAAAGATCGCCCTTTACCGCCATAGGAATAAAACGCTGGCTCGCATCCCTATTCGGGGAATATTTTATGCCTCTACAATCGACAGAGGCCCCGCCATAAAGAGTTGATAGCGCCATAAGATCGTAAGGAGACAGAACGCTTTGACAAAGAGCTACGCCGCGGTCAAAATCCTCCCGCGAGGCCAGATAATTAAAGACCGGGGCCTCCATTATAGTCTGGTTCACCCCGAATATGTCCGTATGATTCTTATCAAGAAGATCGTCAACAGTGCATGAAAATGAGGCTCTGAGGTTATCTGTCAAGCCAAGAGAACGTCCTATCGCCTGGAGCGAGGCCGTCCTTACGATCTCGCTGACCACATCCGACGGAAGAACCGCCGCCCTCGCCCTACAGTCCGCCACGCTCGCCTGGACCATGTACTGATCACAAAGGCGGTTAATATACGAGCTATGCAGAACTATCGAAGAAGAATAAATCCTCCCGTCAAGAGGGTCTGTAAGCATACTACACTCGAAATTACCCATGCCGCTTGGCACATATAGCCCCGCGTCCGAAAGCACGCTGTCGTCCTTCGCCGCCATAGCGCAGCTCATCGGACGGCCAAGTCCTATCTTCGAGAAGGCGTCATTGAATATCTCCACGGCCTGTCTCACGCCCTCTACCCAAGCTTTCGGCATAAGGCTGTCAATATGATAGCAAATGCCCTCAGAAAGGTCTCTGCGGCAGAATATCTCCTCAGTGGAAATAGGTCTGTCGGGCATGACCTCGCCCTGAAGCTCAAGCTTTTTTGCTCCTATCTTATCCGTAGCTGGTATGACTGCCATCGATGATGAGTCAGGCACGAAAAAGAATCGCTTGACACGGGCCCTTAAAAAGAACTCACCCTCTATCTTGAACATGCCGTAAAGATGTCCGTCCATACGATAGCTCATGTCGCAGACTACGCCTTGTACGCCCTCCTCGTTGAAACAAGATTCAATGCGGCTTTTCTCACGGACAGGGTTATGGGTCCTCATCACCATGCCGCCGGAGGAATTATACGCCGTGACAGGATAAGTATTCAATCCCGGATACTCATTAAGAAACAGGTCAGTCATGTCCACGGTGACGCTTGACGAGCTGCTGCAAACAGGACGAAAACGTCTTGACACTCCCGCCTCAGGGTTCCCGTACATGAACGGGACAAGCTGCTCCATCTGCACATACTCCCCGCTACGGGTAAAACGCACGCAGACGCAGTTCTCGGAGAACTGGCCCACGACCGCCTCGCCAGGGTCCGATATCTCGACGATACGGCTGGCCATACATATCTTCCGGCCCATCAGAGAGTCGGGTATCTCTACCCTCGCGTTCCCCGAAGAGTCGAGCGCTATAGTAAACGCCAAAAGATATGTAAGAAGTCCGCTCATTACTTGCGAGTACTCTTGTCTATCTTATAAAGAAGAAGTGAATAATGGTTTCTGGTGGCCTCATCGCCGGTTTTAGCCTTGGAGCTGATAAGAGCCTTGCAATCCATCAAAGCCTTAAAGCAGCAATGCACAGATCCGTTATCGTCAGTAATCGCTCTTGTGGCGTCAAGAGCGGAGCCGCTGATAAGGAAGTTTACCAACTGAAGCTGGACATCCATCTCATACTGGCTCAGTTTGGCTGACTTTCTTGTCCCCGCGAACAGCTTTTCAGATACGTCAGAAAGGAATTCAGCCTTAGTATATGCTCCCTCGCCCTCCACAGGAAGGGAAGAGAAACGCTGAAGCAAAGCCTTGACGACAGACACTGAAAGCGCCGCTCCGAGCTCATCCTGCTTAACCCTGCTCTCTTTCATCTGAGGAAGGTCGAGCCACTGCTGAGAAGGGGCCTGCTCAAGAATAAAGGCGACGGACTCTTTCTGGCGCTGGTAAGGCACACTCTGCGAAGCGACCCATTTATCCTGCCCCACATGAGCGTTCAGATACTTTCCACCGACATTATAAAGGCATGCGCTGATATATCTTTGGTACTGAGTAAGCATTTCCTGGGCGGCGAGTCTGCGGAAAGAAAAATCCTCGTCCCAAGGCGCGCACCACTGCCCTATATGCTCAGCGATATATTTAAGGTTCGAGATGCCGTAGCGGGAGGCCGCGACAGGATCGTCACCAAGATCCTCATCAATTGCGCTCGGGTCAACTACACCTTGGAGCTGCTGGACGCCGTAGCGATAGCGAAGGTCGCCTGAGTAGGAGTCAACCAGCTTCTTCATAGCTTTATCGTCGCGTTCCGACCTTGGCGAATAAAGCCATTTTATGGCATACATATCATAGAGGCCAAGTTCCGGAGGACAAAGCTTGACTCCCCTTTCAAAGTCCCCTGGCTGAGCCACGTAGTTATAACGGGCGTAATCCATGATAGAATATGTCGTACCGACGTTAGAAGTGAACTCAGGGTCTCGCAAAGACTCGACGGCGATGCCGGAAGATGCCGCCATATTGTGCATAAGGCCAAGGCTATGGCCGATTTCGTGGGATACCACGTATGCGAGGCTCTCGCCGAGCACGTCCTGAGGAAGGATCTCGCCGCGGACCCTCGGATCAGCGGCGGCGGTCTGGACAAAGCGCCACAGCTGGATCATGCGTATCACATTGTGGTTGACGGACACATTGGCGGCCAGGATCTCACCGCTTCTAGGGTCGTACCACATAGGGCCCATGGCGTTAGGCGAGGTCGAGGCGCTATAGCGTACGCAGTTATACTTGAGATTGTCAGGGTCGAACTGAGGGTCATCCTCAGGAAAATCACGGGCGACGATGGCATTTTCAATGCCTATGGCGTCAAATGCCTTCTGCCAAACTTCGATGCCCTTCTTGATGAAAGGTTTCCATGATTCAGGGAAGGCAGGATCGACATAGAATACAATAGGTTTGCCAGCCTCCAGTCTCCACCTCTGAGCATAGCTTACGTTCTTAGCCCATGCGTTATCATTGGCGAATGAGGTCTTGGAGAAATGGAACACTCCGACTCTAGGGTCGTATGGAAGCGAAGGCATCTGTTCCTCAGGGAGAAGCACGATGGTTCTTGTCACCTCGACGGTAAAAGGCGTATCGGCGAAGCGGGTAGCCTTCTTCGCGGCGGTCGTAGCCGAGACAGAATAGGAAAGCACTGAGCGTACGCTGGCGTTATCCTCGAAGGACTTGACAGAGCTCACGTATGAAAGATCCCTTTTGAACTGCTCACGCACCTGCAGACCGGAAGGATTGCTCTGGGCGAACGGACTGAGTTCGCCGTTATTCCCCGCGAAAAACTCTGTCATGTCAACCACGACAGATGAACGGTCATCAGACCAGGCCTTGACGTCGAAGACCTGAAGAATCGTCCTGAGGGTGTTTATGCTGATGCTTCTGGAGATATTCTCGTCCGAGGATTCAAGATCGAAGCGATGACGGCAGAGCGCGAGCTTGCCGTTTTCCATCCTGAAAAATGCCTGCATAGGTTTGCGTGGCATCTCTCCAGGGTTGGAGAAGGCGTTGTCGGTCACGCTTGATATCACGGAAGATATCAGAAGGTCCTTATCCATGACAGAAAGAGGCACCTCCACAAGAAGGCGTCCGTCTTTGAGGAAAAGCTTGAAAAGTCCCTCCGAGCACTCATAGCCGGAGGTCACGCTCTGATATTGGGTAGGCGCCGGAGCTTGCGGGACGCTCTGCTGGGCGGCCTTCTTCTTTTTGGCGGCCTGCGAAGGCATGGCGACCAGGGCAAGCGCGAGGAACAATAAAACGATTCTCTTCATAAAATTCTATTTTCCGTCAGAGATAGCGGCAAGATCAATGCCCAATCCATTGAAAACATCCAAAACGGTATTGTAGCGTCTCATCACAAGGGCGTAGCTGCCGTTCTCGGCGGCGAACTCGGCTGTCGTAGAATAGAGTATCTTCCTGACATACATAAGGAAATCCTCATTAGTGGCGGCGGCAAGCTTGATATTGGTCAGAGGGCTCTCGTACTCGAATGAAGGCTGCACGTACTTGACAAAGCCGCGGGTCTGGTAATGGTATGCGGAATGGAGCTTGTCTTGATTGTTGACATCATCGTAAATCATTGTATTGTAGTCGATTCCGTCGTAGAAGGTGATAGGAATCTCGATAAGCCCTCCCTGAAGCATATTGCATATAAGCTGGTATGCGAGAGTAATGCGGGCCAGTTTCTCCTCGGGCAGGTACAAGGCTCCCGACTCAGTTGTACGGAAGCTCAGCGCCCAGAAATCTACGCCGTCGGTCTTTGCCGGCATGTGAGGCTTGACCTGGCCGTCGATGACCCTGTGCATATTGGTGACAAGGAATAGATAACGAGGGAAATAGGTCTTGAACTTCTCCGCGTCAAAATAGTCCAGCAACTGCTCCTGCACGAAATCCACATACCAGCCGACAAGATCAGCGGGTACCGGCTGCGCCTCGATGAACGAGTTGATATAGACATTCACCCAGGCCCTGTTCAGAACAGAGTTAGGAATATCCTTGTAGATGAGGTAGGTGTCATACTTCTCCTGTATGGCCTGGATACGGCGATCGACCTCGGAGGAACCCTGAGGGAAGTCAAACAGAAGTTTATCCACCACATCGGTAGGCTTGATAGGAGCCTCCTTATAGCAAGACACCGCGAGAAGGGATGTCAGGAATATGATAACTATCGATTTTTTCATTAGAGGCTTGGTCTAGAAGGTCCGAGAGGATTCTGCTCAAGGGCCGGGTTCAACAACATCGCCGCAGGAGGCAAAGGAAGCGTGTACTGCGGGTCCTCGACATTCATGGCATAACCGGAATACCTGCCGGCGTCAGCCTCATCATACCACACGTGGATGATACGAGGCATTCCGTAACGGCGCAGATCGAACCACCTGTGGTCCTCGAAGCAGAGCTCCCTGCGGCGCTCGTCACGGATGGAGCTGATAAGGCGGTCCGCGGTACGGTCGTCTATCTGCTCATTGTCAGGATTGGTTATTCGCTTGGCGCGCAGAGCCTGTATCGTATTGATGGCCGATGTCTTTGCCTCAGCGCTGCCGCTCTCCTTGAATATCTCCGCCTGTGCCTCCGCCTTATTCAGATAGGCCTCGCTCACGCGAAGACTCCTGGCGAAGGTATTGTTCGGATTCGGGTCGGAGCTGCCGCTCTTGAGAGCGATCTTACCGAACGCCTTGTAGTTTATCGAGCGCACGTCACGGACAAGGTACTGGTCTCTGCGGATATCATCAGCGGAGTACTTGTAGTAGAGTTCAGAGGAAGCTATCACGAACGCCACGCTGCCGCCCAGAGAGTAAACCATCATGTACGGATTCTCGTACTCATTAAACTCGCCGGAATAACTGTATGGCCAGATGACTTCCGGACATCTGTATGTATGGACCTCGATATGGGATCCGCTAGGGAAATCAGGGAAGTCCAGTAGACGGAACCTTGAGTCAGCGATGACCTTGTCAGCATAGTCAGAAGCCTCTTTCCAGTTCTCCATGTAGAGATTCACCCTCGATAGAAGAAGATAGACAAAAGGAAGGCTCGCACGGTTATTTCTCTTCCACTGGAGCTCCTCAGGCAGCTTTAGATAAAGGCTCTCGGCTATACGAAGATCCTCGAGGACCTGATTGTAGCACTCTTCCACTGTATTGCGCTTAAGGTTCTCGTTCGATACGGCGGCCGTAAGGTGAAGAGGTACTCCGAGAGCGGATTTGTTACTGTTGTAAGGTGCGCCATAGACGTTCACAAGGTAGAAGTACCACCATGCTCTCATTGTCCTGGCCTCAGCCTCGAGTCTTGTCTTCTCCATGTCTGTGCCTGACACTGTGTGCATATAGTCAAGCACGGCGTTGCAGCCCAGAATCCTCGCATATCCGCCTGAATACATGTTGAACATGTTGTCAGAGACGTGGTCCTGCTCCAGGGTATAGTACATGTCCGGCTGCCAGGTGTAGATGGCCTTGATACTCTGACGATGGACAGATGAGAGAAGATCACTCTCCGAACTTGTCCAAGGAGCCACTGACACATCGTCGGATATAAGGTTGAAGAATGTAGTCGTGAGGAACTGCTTGCTGCCGTAGTATGTCTCATAGAGCAGCATCTCGTCGAGGTCCTGGACAGTACGAGGGACGAACTCGCTCTCCGATTTAGGGGCGAGGAAGTCCTTACATCCTGTAAGGGTCAACAGTATCGTTGAAAGTATTATCGCGTATTTCTTCATCGTTTCCTTCATTTAAAAACCTATGCTCAAACCGAATGAGAACATCTTCGGTTGTATACTGTCACCAAGCTCAGGGTCAAATCCGTCGAAGGCCTTGCTTCCTATGACAAAGACATTGCTCATCGTCGCGCTGACCATAAGGTCGGTGATGTGCATGGCCTTAGTCACTTTGGCTGGGGCGTTCCATGCCACAGACATCTGCGTGCAGCGGAAGAAGGAGGCGTTCACGACTCTGGCGTCGGACATGGCCCACATAGTGTAGATATTCTCCTGATGACCGTTAGGCAGGGTTATGTAAGAATTTGCGCCGCCGCTGTAGAAAGCGGGGATATCAGTATTCTTCTCGTCGCCGGGCTTTTTCCATCTGTCAAGAAGCGTGCGGCTCATGTTGACGTATGGCTGCGGAAGCCTGTCCTCGGTAGTGAAAGGATTCGGCAGACGTTTCTTTCCTCCAAGAAGAGCGACAAAGTCAGCACGGACGGTGAAATCCCAAAGTTTCAGGCTTGTATTGAAACCTCCAGTGAATGAAGGGTCACGCTGGCCTGAGTACACGAGGAACTCGGAAGGATCGTTAGTTGTCTTGTCCATGAGGTTGAATGTCGGATATCCAGTCTCTGGGTCAAGACCCTTGAATGAGTATGACCAGAAGCCGGAGACAGGATAGCCCACCTTAAGCACCTTTCCGGAAGCTCCATAAAGGAAGTCAGAGACCTGGTCCACTGAGGAATCCGCCATCTGGGTGCTGTTCCAGTTGTTGGAGACGTTCATACCGATGGTCCACACGATGTTCTTCTTCTGGATAGGGGTCACATTGAATGTGGCCTCGACACCGCGGTTTGTGACACGGCCTCCGTTAAGAGCCATCGTTGTCATACCGTACTCTCGTCCGATATTCTGGTAGATGATGGCGTCAGATGCTCGTGAATAGCCTTCCGCCGTGATAGTGAACCACTTGAATATCTGAAGGTCCAGACCGACGTTCCAAGAGTTCGTGCTCTCCCATGAAAGCAACGGGTTAGGCAGACTTCGGATAGAGACTCCGTACTGGTTGTATTTCGGCACGACTCCGCCGCGGGCCAGGATCATATCCGGGCTCACGCTCTGGATGGCGTTACCCTGGATACCGTACGAGCCCCTGATACGCAGCTGATTGAGCCACTTGGCCTTGCCCTTGAGGAAAGGTTCCTGGGTGATGTCCCATGAAGCGGCGATCGAATAGAGAGGGTCGAAACGCTTGTTCACGTCCTGTCCGAAACGGTTGGACAAATCGTTACGCATGCTGAGGTTGACCACGTATCTGTTGTCGTAGGTGTACGAGAAAGTGGCGAAGAAAGACATGAAGTTATTCTCCGTATCGTGATATGACCATGCGTTGCGGTAAATGTTCTCGAAGATGCCCAGAGAAGGCAGAGACGAGGTGTTCATGCTCTGGAAATCCTCAGGATAGGTAGGACGGGCGAGCTTATTGCCTCGGTCCGGGAGGTATCCCCAGGCGGTGTTCTGGTCAGTCTTGTAGATAGTCGAGCGCAGCTCCATACCGAGCATGGCGTTAAGTCTGTGCTTCTGCTTAATGGTCTTATGGAACTGGAATTTCGCCTGGAAGTTATAGTTGAACTCATTCTTGCTCACGCTCTGGAGCTCGCCTCCGAAAGGAAGGAGCGCCGCATGATATTCAGGGTCAAGGGTGTTCTTGGAGTTCACGTCATATCCCCTGTAAGTGTTGGCGATATAGAACGATTTCTCGCCTGCGTATGTCTCTGCCGAGGTGTTGCCGTCCGATATTCCTCCGGTGAACTGGAAGGTCAGCTCAGGGATGATGTCCCATGAGAGGTCCATGGTGGCGTTGACCCTTGACATCTTCGATTTGGAGTAGGTGTTCTCCATCTCGTTTTGCATGTTATAGCCAAGGTCAAGGCCGAGCACACCGTACTGATATGTGGAAGGATAGCGGTAGAAAACAGGAGCGCCCTGCTGGTCAAATGCCGGAATGGCGCGGCTGGTCTGCGTGGCGTATGCCAGAGGGTTCACGCCAGGGCCATAGCCATGAATACGGTTGATAGATCCGATGATCGAGACATCGAGGTGGACGTTAGAGGCGAGGTTTGTTCCCACTCTGACCCTCGCGCTCATATTGTCAGCGTCATTGCCCCTCTCGACACCCTTGTTGTTTCCGTAAGAGACAGAGGCGTTATAGACCATCTTGTCAGTACCGCCGGAGATGCTCAGGTTATGGTTCTGGCTGACGGAGGTGCGACAGAAGAGCTTGAACCAGTCGGTGTTGGAGGTCTCAAGGAAATTATAGGCCTTCTTATAGTCCTCAGCGCTGATTTCCTTGTCCTGATACATTCTGAATATACCCTCGAAGGTGTAAGGCTGCTTGTATGGAGGGATAGTGCCCTTGTAGGAGCTTCCGGCCTGGAAGACTTCCTCGCTGAAATACATCCTTTCCTGGGAGTTCATCAAGTTGAACATGCCGTAGCGAGGTCTTTCCCTTACGGTGACATCACCGCGGTACTTGACTGTAGTCTTGCCCAGGCGGCCCTGCTTAGTTGTAATGACGATGACTCCGTTTGAAGCCTTTGAACCGTAGATAGCGGTAGCCGACGCGTCACGGAGGATAGTGATATTCTCGATATCCGAAGGATTGAGCCACGATATCTGGTTTCCAAGGATGTTCGCCAGGTCCTCAGTCATCAACGCGCTCTGGTCCAGCTGGAGCGGGTCCGGCTGGATCACGCCGTCAACCACCCACAACGGAGCGGTGTTTCCCATGATAGTCGATGTTCCTCGGATTTTGAGGTCCGGGGTGCTTCCGACGCGGGAGCTGGTCTGAGTGACGACAAGTCCGGCGACCTTACCCTGGAGCATCTGGTCGATGGATGTAGCTGAAGGCATCAAGATATCCTCAGCCTTCAAGGCTGTGAACGAACCGGCGATGTCACGGCGCTTAAGCGTCTGGTAACCGGTCACGACTGTCGCCTCAAGGCTTGAAGCGCCCTGCAGCCTGACATTGACCTTCGCCTGGCCACGATAATTGACCTTCTGAGGATCCATTCCCACGAAACTGAACTCGAGCACAGGTTTCTCCGGCATCGTGGCTGGCAACTTAAGGGTGTACTGTCCGTTAAGGTCGGTCGTAGTTCCCACCTTCGTTCCGGCTAGCATGACAGCGGCTCCGGGAAGAGGTTCTCCTTCCGTATCTGTCACCGTGCCGGACACTACAGTCCTGACGGGATTCTGCGTGCTCTGCTGCTGATTCTCCTGAGCGAGAGCGGCCTGCGCGCCAAGCAGCAGCGCCGCACCCACGGCAAGCATACACACAAATGATTTTCTAAAAAATCTCATTATCTATCTCTATTCTTTATCGATGTAAACGCGGATTGTGTATTTCTCAAGTTCAGGCTTGAGCTCTTTTACGAAGTTGTTATGTACGTCGAACACCTGCGTTCCGCTTGCGTCCTTGAGGTCATTGAAGAACACTCCGCCCATGAGCATCATCGCGAACATCATTTTATTGCCGACCCACTGCTCATACGGTTTCCATATTTTCTCAGGAAGGATGAAGATGTAGCCCATGTCGTATAATTCGGCAGAGACGATTCCTGGCATCACATACGTGGTGAAGGCTTTCGGGTTCTCCGGAGAACTCGTCGGCGGGTAAATGAACGGATTATTGTTGTCATGGAAGCTGCTGTGTCCCTTGTCGTCATACTTGATTCCGTTGCAGATAACGGTCATGTACGTTGAAGGATCCTCGACGTCGATCGAATAATCAAGGGCGAACTTTGTAGGTATGATATTCCCGTTCTTGTCCTTGTATAATCCCTGAGGGGTGACGTGCACTTCCTGGCCAAGATCACAGATGATGGCGAAAGGTTCATCGTGAGCCACCTTTGCCTTAAATTCAACAGCAAGCGTTTTCTTGTATGTCTCGTCATTAAGGTCGATGAAGGTTATCTCGGAGGATTTGTCCGCGTCCCCGGCCTCGGACTCATTGATGTTGAGGGTGAAAGTCTTTCTATAGATTCCGTCCTCTTCCAATTTGCCGTCAGTCCTGCCAGGATTGGTGATCCATGCCGGCCAAGGACTAGAAGTCCTGTCAAGGTCCCAATAATAATTCGCTTCAACGGTGAGCTGCACGCTGAGGCCTCCCTCAGCGTTCGCGTCGAATACCAGCTTATCCACCGGATTCCCGCCCATGTCAGTAAAGCGCGTCGCGCGCACAGACGGTTCCCTGAGGAATGTCATGTTATAAGCTTTTCCCTCGACAGTGATAGCCAAAGTTCCCTTCGACACATTAGAGAAATCAGGGCTCTGCGAACCAATAGCGCAAGTAACGCTGCACTCTCCCGCTTCTCCGCTATCCGGAGTGACACTTATCCACTCCACATCAGACTTGGCGGTCC
>JAKSJJ010000060.1 GCA_024398335.1 Bacteroidales bacterium
GTCTCAATTCATCAGACATATCAGCTAGTCCGTTTGTCTCAAATATCAATCTCTCGAGATGGGCGAGTTTCGCTGGTGGAATAGATAATATTGTTTTATCGTTACGATCGTGGTGAAATCTAAACAATACCTCTAATACCTTCTGGGTAGTTGGACTCATTATCAAACATACGTAGATTCCGCCCGTGTGATTGGTGTAATATCTTATTTCATCTTCAGTGAAGACTCTCTCAATCAGATTGTTGAATTCCGGCTCATCAAGTATAGGGTCAGCCAGCCCCCCGTTCGCATAAGTGTAGAAATGGACAGGTGAGGAACCGATTCTGTAAGGATTTTGGCTACGGCGATAATTGTATGCGTTTTGGAAATCTGTATAGATATCCCAACTAGTCACCTTATATAGGTATCCAGCAACAGACATCGATTCTCTTCCGGAATAATAGTCTTGAGAATGTGCCCTGCTTAGTGGCAGCAGGGCAGTTATTATTAATGCTAAAAGTCTTCTGGTTACCATTCCGCTATTTTTAAAAGACATCATACCAGGCATCATAATATGATGGGTTCTGTTGTCTCAATTCATCAGACATATCAGCTAGTCCGTTTGTCTCAAATATCAATCTCTCAAGATGGGCGAGTTTCGCTGGAGGGATGGATAGAATGGTCTTGTCGTTTCGGCTGTAATATAATCGAAATAAGACCTCTAAAACTTGTTGGTTATTCGGGTTCATTACCAAACAAACGCCAACGTGTCCTTTATGGTTTGTATAGTACAATATTTCATCTTCCGTGAATACTCTCTCAATCAAGTTGTTGAACTTCGCCTCGTCAAGTATAGGGTCAGCAAGCCACCCGTTTGCATAAGTGTAGTAATAGACAGGTGAGGAACCGATTCTGTAAGGATTTTGATTTAGTCTATAGTTATATGCATTCTGAAACTTCGTATAATAACCTCGTGTTTCTATGTTATATTGGTATCCAGCAACAGAAAGCGATTCTCTTCCAGAATAATAGTCTTGAGAATGCGCCCTGCTTAGTGGCAGCAGGGTTATAACTATAACAAAATATATAAGTTTCCTTGTTTTCATTTTAGATATGTTAAAGTCCATAAATCATTCTGTAAGTGTCCATTATGTCATCTAGATTCCAAAAGTTATCAGAATCAGGATAATTATTAAGACCCTCAATGTTCATATACCCAAGGCGTACCATTGCTTCACAGGCTTTATCGTGCAGGCTCTCATCACCAGGTGAATGAACATAATTACTAATATCGTCAAGGTTGTCAATATTTGATTTCAGTCTATTGCCTTCGCCTAAACAATCTCTAATTTCGGAATGAACATTTAGATATTCACCGAGAATGGCCTTAGCCTCAAACTCTATATCCCCTGTGAGGCGTGTACCATTCGCAGTTGAGTATTGCAGTGCATGAACGAACTCCTCCATCCACCCAAACCAGTGTGCCCCAGATTTCAATCTAATTTCGACAGTGTAATAAAACTCATCCCCTCTCCTGTGTTGACTTGGCCTGGTTCCTCCGTCTTGAGTAGGCCTAAAGCCAGACGGGCTGTCAATCGTTACACTTATCAGTCTATTCATATTTATTAGTGACAAAATCTTCTTGAAAAGAGGATCCTGATATAATCGTTCCAAATTCTGTTGGTCGGCATATGAAATATTCCTAGTTATCATATTTTCAAGTAGATCCCGGTTGATATTGAAGTTGAGGCTATCTGGGTCATCATTTTCTGTAGCTGGATCTCCGTCTATGATGTCTTGATGTGGGTCTTCGTCTTCATCTCCACCCTCATCGTCGAGACCAGTATCTTCTGGCTCTTCCTGTATCGATGATAAATTGGGAAATGGATCCCATACAGAATCATAGCATACAGAAGCGGAAATTTCACCATCATATATGTCGTATTCATCCATGTACCCGAGGTCGTAGAATGAAGCATAATCACCGGCCCAGTTGATTCCTAGATAGTTAATGTGCGATAGAGTCGTCTGCCAGTCCGGGAACAAATTATCAGTATCAACGAATTCCTCATCTTCGCCTCCGCTTCCGTCGTTTTCATCCGGATAATACTCATGTTCGTAATCTATTCCGTTCACTCCGATTCTGCGATAGCAGTGGGCTACAGGGTCCCATACATAACCGCTAGCCTCCGTATAGCTTTTTGTGGAATATCCTTGAGCACCTATCCCTTTGATGAAATGAAAGCATTCCATGATAGAAGAGATGGTCAGCCATTTGCTGGTATATTCATCGTCGGATAAGGTGTTGAGGACACATGCGCTTCTTGTAAGTGTCTTGCCACCAGGGGGCACACCGTAACGACGGAATTCGCAGCATTTAATAATGTTTCCAGACAAGTCTGTAATCATCAATACACCATCAAAATCCATTGAGTCATTGATGTCCTCATAAGATACTCCTAGCCCCATATCAAACGGGAAATCGTAATGGTACTGTACGGATGGGAGGAAATGTATTATGTATGATCCGTTTTGTAAATCCGGGTCGTCATCTTCATTGATAATCAATATATGAGGATAATCCGCCGTCCAGACCTCATCTCCCATGCTGTGCTCTTTCTGTAGAACAAAATAGGCATTTGAGTTACGAATAGGAAGAATAATGGTGCCACCGGCATAGTTGGGGCTTATGCAACTCCAATCTGGCTCTATGTCGCTACCGAGGTTGAACATCCAGTGCCTACGGTAGAATTCCTCCTGCCAGTCCCCGGATTTGGTATGGGACAAGTATCTGCGTCTGTCCTGTTCGAATATTTCCTTGATTTTTTGAATCTCCGCGTTTTGACATTTGTTGCCAGGCGGTGCCGTAAAATCAACCCTGGCACACGAGATCATGCAGAGAATCACCGACAAAAAAAGATAGGCAATCCGAATCCGATGGTGTTTTGCGTACTTCATTATGATTTTCGATTAAATCGATACCTGATTACCTGATTCCGTACTTGGCGAGGATTTTCATCACGGGTTTCTGGATGGAATTTGCCCAAAGGGTGTAACCGTGATTGGTAGGGTGGGTTCCGTCAACGCTCGCGTCATGGCTCTTATGGTCAACGGCGTCCGGCACGATGAAATATACGTCCTTATATTTCTCTTTGCCCTCCTTTGTGGACTTGATCTCCTTGAAGATAGCCGCGGCCATGTCCATCTTGTCCTGCTCTTTCTTATCGACTCCGAGGCTGAAGTTGCGTCCCTCGCGGTAGATGGTCTGCTGGAAGATGAGCGGTTTGCCAGGGTGGGCGGCGACCATGCGGTCGATGAACGGAACAAGTCTCTCGCGGATCATCTTGGCGTCAGGGTTAGAGAAACTGTCGAAGATGAAAGCCTCGGCGTCAACATCGACAAGGACGTCGGCGAAGTAAGGCTGGAGCTTACAGTTTCCGCTGCAGCCAAGGCTGAGAAGCTGGATGCCGGTGGCGCGGCTGAACTGTGCCGGATATGCCATTCCGGAGCGGCTGGTGCTTGAACCGTGGGTATAGCTTGAGCCCCAGATGGCCACCCTGTGGCGGAAAGGATTGTCGATGGCCTCGATAGTGGAGCCTTCCTCGACACCGATCTTAATAGAGTACTCCTCGCTATAAAGAGGGAAGTAGAGAAGGCACTCGTGCATGCTGCCGTCCATGTCTTTGATCAGCTCGAGGTCGCCGTCCAACTGTTTGTCCGGACATACGCCCGCCTCGGCCCACAGCCACTTGCCGTCCTTCTTTATATAAAGGTCATAACCTCTGGCGGCGAATCCGTTGGTGTTGGTAGGGAAGCTTACACGGCCGTATTTTGTAAGGACATGTATGCTCTTGGAGTCAGTCTTGAAGGCTACGGCCATGCCTGAGGTCATGCGTACCTGGAAGTTCTCTGTAGGGGTGAAGCCTTTGTATTTGACGGTATCAACCCTGTGATAAGGGTTAGGGGTCATCCCTGGCATGAGCTTGCCCACGAGGGTCAGATCTGCCGCCTCGGTGTAGTTTATCTTCGGTCCCTTCTTCGCCTTCGGCGCTGCTGCTTTCGCCTTCTCAGGGGCCTCTATGCCATATTTTGAAAGAATGTCAAGGATAGGCTTCTCGATGGACTTTGACCAGAGATAGTAACCGTAGTCGTCGGGATGTACTCCGTCCACTGATGACTCGTGGTTAAGGCTGGCGTTAGGGATGATGAAATATACATCTTTGTATTTGCGCTGTCCCTCAGGGGTGGATTTTATCTCCTTGAAGATAGAGGCGGCCATGTCCATCTTGTCCTGCTCGCGCTTGTCATAGGAGAGGGAGAAGTTACGCGCCTCGCGGTAGATTGTCTGCTGGAAAATCATAGGCTTGCCAGGGTGGGCGCTGATCATACGGTCGATGAACGGCACCAGACGCTCTCTAATCATCTTGGCGTCAGGGTTGGAGAAGCTGTCGAAGATGTAGGCGTCAGCCTGGACATCTGCGAGCACGTCAGCGAAATATGGCTGCATCTTACAGTTGCCGCTCACTCCCAGGCTCAGAATCTGAAGGCCTGTGTGGCGCATGAACTGCATAGGGTAGCTCATGCCTGAACGGCTGGTGCTGATACCGTGGGTGTAGCTTGATCCGAAGATGGCGATACGGTGCTTGAACGGACTCTCGAGGGGCTCGATGCTCTTGCCCTCTTCCACGCCGATCTTGCATGAATATACCTCGCAGTAGTTCGGCATGTAGAGCATACACTCGTGCATGCTGCCGTCCATGTCCTTGATGAGCACGAGGTTGTCGCCGCCATTCTCTGGCTTTGTGGCCCCGGAAGCGGCCCATACCCATTTGTCGGCACGCTTGATATAAAGGTCATAACCGCGGTATGCGATAGGCATGGTGGCGACGGAGCTATATATGAAACTGCCCCACTGGGTCGTGACGGAGATGCTGGTGGCGTCTGTCTTGAAAAGTACAGCGAGACCTACAGGGCAGCGCACCTGATTATTCTCACCTTTTGTGAAGCCTTTGTATTTGACGGTGTCAACCCTGTGATAAGGGTTAGGCGTATTGTCAAGAACCTTTCCGATGAGGTTCAAATCTGAGGCCTCAGTGAACACGTACTTACAATTCTTCGGAGTCTGCGCATAGATTGACGCGGCGCAGAAAAATGCCAGAAGGCATAAGATTGATTTTCTCATATCGTGTGTATTAATTATGATTCATGTGTGCTGCGGGAGCTCTCGCTTATCATCTTGGTAACCAGGGCGTTGAAGTCAGCCGCCTCGATGAGTTTCTCGATTTTAAGGTGCATGCGGTAGCGCCAGTAATGGCGAGGCTTCGCCGGGATATTGATCCTCTCGTTCTCAGGAGCGCCTTTATATCGTAGGGCCTCGCTCATCGAGAGCCAGTCCTGCAGGGGGAGGATGGTGAGCATCGCCGGGGAATGGAGGTGGGAGGCCACGATGTCGCGGCAAATATCCTCGGTGCAGTCGTACGGAGCCTCTCCTGGGCGGTGGAGTATGTCGTTGTAGTAGTGCTGGGTCAGGCCGCGGTCCTCTCTCCACCAGGCCCTGAGCGGACTCATATCGTGGGTAGAGGTCGTGCAGACGCATGTGTAAGGATAGCTCGCCGGGTCGGCGAATATCTCCCCGTAGTGTTTGCTCATGCGCTGTATTTCAAGCGAGAGTATGTTAAGATGTCTCATCACAGGAGTGACGCAGGATGGGATCATGCCAAGGTCCTCTCCGCATGCGAGCATGCCTGTAGAGCCAAGAAGGGACGAGAGTTTCTCAACGGCGCCTTTTCCCCAGAAGTCATTGTGGCGGTGGTGGAAGAAATCCTCGTAGAGGGCGTCAAAGGCGGACTTTTCCGCGTCGGAAGCTTGCGCGTACGCAGGCAATTGTTTGGCGTTGATGCGTGGGTGGAACGCTCCTTTGTTGTGCGGGTCTTCAAGGAAGAGGGAAGTCAGACGAGCGACTCCAAGGCCTTGCAGGTCCTCTCCGCTATAAGGCATCGCCGGGCTGAAATGGCCCTCAAGGCCGCTTTTGATAGGCACGGGGATCTCCCAGATACGGAAAAATCCGAGGATGTGATCTATGCGGAACGCGTCGAAGTACTCGCTCATTTTCTTTAGGCGTGACTTCCACCATGCGTAGGAGTCCTTGCTCATTTCTTTCCAATTGTAGGTAGGGAAGCCCCAGTTCTGGCCGTCGGCGGAGAAGGCGTCTGGCGGGGCTCCTGCCTGACAGTCCAGGTTGAAAAGCTCGGGGAACTGCCATGCGTCGGCGCTGTCCCGGCTCACGCCGATAGGAAGGTCGCCTTTAAGGATGACGGCCTTTGAGTGGGCGTAGTCTCGAGCCTGCCTCAGCTGTCTGTCAAGGTGGTATTGTACGAAACAGTGATAGTCTATCTCTTTTTTATTGGCCTCGCTGTACATCTTCACCTTCGCCTTGGTGAACTTGGCCATGTCGCCCCATTCTCTGAAATCAGGGGTGTCGTACTCGTCGCGGAGGGCTCTCCAGACCGCGTACGGAATCAGCCATGAGGCGTTCTGACGTATAAATTCCTTATAGTCGCTCTGTCTTTGAAGAGTATCCCTGGTCTTCTCGAAGGCTTTTTTCAGGTATTTCTCTTTAAACGAGCTGACTTTCTCGTAATCTACGTGAGGGAGGGCCTCGAGTTCTTCTTTGATTTTATAGAAATCCTCGTCGGGCTCTACTCCTGCCTCGATAAGGGAGATGTACTGAGGATGGAGAGCGAAGGAGGAATTGGCGTTATAAGGGTAGGAATCCTCCCAGGAACGGCTCATCGTAGTGTCGTTTATCGGGAGCAGCTGAATCACGCTCTGTCCTGTAAGAGCGGCCCAGTCGACAAGTTTCTTCAGGTCCATGAATTCTCCTGAGCCGAAGCTGTCTTTGGTGCGCAGGGAGAATACGGGAATGGCTGTGCCGGCTCCTTTCCATCCAGGGATGTCAGACCAGAAGTCCCTCAGGTGAACGGTCCCTGGAGTGTGGGGAACTGCGATAGTGTGGCTTCTCCATTCGTGGCGGGTGGAGATGCCTTCAGTTCTGACTTCGTAGAAGTACTCGACTCTGTTCTTTCCGCCGAAAAACTTCTCGGCGTTTACTCTGACGGACCATATTCCGTTCTGTACATAACGCATTGGGTAGGACTCGTCCCCTTTTCTAAGGAAGAGTTCCTCGCCCCAATGGGTATGATACTCAATACTGAATTCTATAATCATTACGCTAATGTTTCATTTTTTTCCAGTTCAATACAGGAAGCAGGAAGGCCGCCAGGGCGGCTATCATCCAAAAACTCGCCACAGCGGTGAAGTCCTGGCCGCACTCGTCAATCAGCCAGCCGCTGAGAATGTCTTGCAGACCTGCCGCCACATAGCTTGAGATTCCAACTATGCCGATTGCCGCTCCTGTAGCCTTACGAGGCACAATGTCTATTGCCATTAGTCCGGCCACGATGCAGTAAAGTACTCCGGAGCAAAGGCTGAAAACTGATACAAAAAGTATGTTGAGCATGTATCCTCCATCGATGAAGAGGAAGGCTCCGAGAGCGGCGGCGCTAAGCAATCCCGCGATGAGCGCCGGCTTCGCCCTGTCTCCTGAGAACACCTTGTCGGAGAGCCAGCCCGCGAGCACTGTGCCTACGATGCCTGGGACGGCGGAGAACGCCACGACGCTGGTCGCTCCCTCGAGGCTGAACTGTTTTGCTTGCTGAAGGAAGAGAACGCCCCAGCCCGTGAGGGCATATTTTGTCATGTATATGAATGCGCTGGAAAGGGCGATGATCCATATTCCAGGATGGCGAAGCACTCTTTTTTGTATGTCGGAGGTCGCCATCCGGTCTATTTCCGACTCTTTTTCGCCTGAGTAGGCGGTGATTGAAGGCAGTCCCTTGCTCTCAGGGGTGTCGCTAACGAAAATCAGAACCGTTCCCGCGCCGATGAATCCTACGATGGAAGCGGCGAAAAAGCCTGCCTCCCACCCGAGCCTCGCTACGATCTGTCCCAGGAGTATGAAGGCGACGAACTCTCCTATGTACGGCGAGGCGCTGAAGATTCCGTACCAGCTGCCTCTGGTGGATTTTGGAAACCACCTGGAAAGGCTGATGACTCCCGGCGCCGCTCCCATGGACTGACTTAGTCCGTTGAGGCTCCAAAGAACGGCGAAAGAGATCATTATCACGGATCCGGGAAGGGCTATCTGGGCGGAGAGCATGCCGCATGCCCCGAGTATGAGATTGACCGAGGAGGATACCAGAAGCCCCAGGGCCATGAATCTTCGGATATTGCAGTAATCAGCGAAAAATCCGCTCAGGAACTTGCCCAGGGCATAGACAAAGAGCATGGCTGAGCCTATGAATCCGAGCTGAACCGCCGAGAGGATCCCTTGGTCGATAAGGGGTTGCTTGACCACGCTGAGACTCATCCTGCATACATAGTAAAGGCTGTATGCTACGGTCGCTCCCCAGAAAGTCCGGCTTCTGAGAGAGGCGTAAACAGCGTCCACCTTGTCGGAGGGCACTTTCTCCTTCGAGGGGCGGCTGATTCTTAAATTTGAGTAGAGTCTCATTTGCGACAAATGTAATTCACAAAGTTACAATTTCTTGAGGATTTCCGCAACGTTAAGGATATTGTAGGAGATATCCAAGCTCTGGCGGCCGTCATTGGTGACTCGGCCGTCGCAATCCGAGGCGTACAGGTAGGTCAGCGGCTGCGGGTGAGGGCTTAAGGTCTGAGGCGGAGGGCTCCTCAACGAAAATCTCTTTGACGTCGCACCGCCATGAGCGGCAGGCGCCCGACCTCATGCTGGGGAGCCTCCTATAATGCCAGGGGCGCTGCCCCTTCACACCCCGCGGCTCCCGGGCTCACGTATTTGCTCCTGCGTCGCAAATACACGCCCTCCGCCGGGCGTCTCGTGACGCCTTCGCTTCGTCCCCCGCCAGACGTGTCTGGCGGTACCCATTCATGAGGCCATGGGCGGCCACAGCCCCCAGCACGAGGCTGGGCG
>JAKSJJ010000061.1 GCA_024398335.1 Bacteroidales bacterium
TTGATGAATTTCTTGTATGCCGCAAGGTCGAAATTACAATTTTTATATCCTGATGAGGCGTCCCAATAGATGTCCCACGTCATGTCTCCGAGGGTAAGTACGTATGCTTTTTTGCCTCTTTCCCTAGCCGAAGCGAGAGCCGCGTTAAGTTCTTCGGCGAAAATCTTGAACTGCGCCAGGTCGAAAATGGCTCTTCTGTCGCAAAGATGGAAATCTCCGAGGGCATAGAGCTCATACTCGCTATTATCCGAAACATTAAGCGTAAAATCGTACTTGTCGTTGGATTGTAATGAGGTATCAAACGGCTTCCAGAACTGCGGAAGTACCCCTTCAATAGGAATATCATATCCACTTGGTTGACAGATGAATATATTTCCGCTTGTCCGTTTTGTCTTAAGAGCGTACTCCCCTTTTGAATCGGTTGTTGTCAAGCCGAAACCATCGCTCACGACAACTCCGGCGACAGGTCGTCCTTCATTATCTTTTACGCTTCCTTTCAATATGGAATTCTTGCCCAAGGCAGACGAAGACGCCCAAAGCAAAAGACAAAAGCTGACAATCAGTAAGGTGACTTTTCTCATAGTTTTCCTGTTGATTTTACTTTACAAGTAATACGTACCGCAAATATAATAAAAGATAGTCGCTTAGCAATAGTATTAAATTTCCGGCGCGGTCTATATTACAAATTGTAAGGAAAACGCTGCGAAAAATTAAAATACTTTTGAATCATGCTTGATTATTAACCACTTAGAGCATTTGATTTTTTAAAATAAAAGTGTATATTTGTCCGCAATGAAACGTATTTATGTCATATTGCTGCTCTTGTTCGCGGCTTTCAATTTGTCATTCGCCCAGACCACTAAGGTGACTGGCGTCATTACGGATGACAATGGCGACCCTCTCATCGGCGCCGTAGTACAGTGTGTTGAAAATAAAAAATCCGTCATCGCTGACCTGGACGGAAAATATTCTATTGATGTCCCTTCCAGCGAGAAATACACCCTGAGATTCACTTATCTTGGAATGGCTCAGCAGGATATAAAGATGTCGGGAAAGCAGGACAAACTTGACGTCCAGATGCGCTCGGACAACACCCTGGAAGGCGCTGTCATCGTCGGAGCATACGGAACGATCCAGAGACGTGAGGACCTTGTCGGCTCAGCCTTCCAGGTCAATTCTGACGCTTTGAAGAACAAGCCTGCGACACGCGTGGACGACGTTCTCGACGGTATGGTCCCAGGCCTTACTATCGAGGCAAACACCGACTCGGCCGGAAGCACCCGCACCCGTTATGAGACCCGCGTCCGCGGTACTGGCTCCCTCAGCGGCTCCAGCGAACCTCTCTGGGTCATCGACGGAGTGCCTCAGTATATGGGTAGTTCGACAGGAACAATGCCTGGCATGTCCTACACTGTCTCCCCTATGTCCTATATCAATATCGAGGATATCGAGTCCATCACCGTGCTCAAGGATGCCGACCAGGTGTCAATCTATGGAGCCAACGGAGCGAACGGCGTCATACTCGTGACGACCAAGTCCGGCTCGTCCAACACTCCGCTGAGAGTCAACGCCTCCGCCCGCTTCGGCGTCGCGACCATCGACAGATCAACAATGTTCAAGGTAATGAACGCGGCTCAGTACATGGAAGTGGCGAAAGAAGCATGGGTCAACGCCGGCAACACTATTGAGAATTTCCCTTATCAGGATAACGAGTACAACAGCTACAGCACGACTGACACATATTGGCCAGATGTCTATCTCGGACTCGGCGATGAGTTCAACGCTTCGCTTTCAGTAAGTTACGGAACGAAGAAGATGTCCGGACGTGTCTCTGGCTCATACTACCGCAAGGACAACATCGTAAAGACTGATAACCAGCAGCGCTTCACGCTTTCGACAAAGAATGACTTCGAACCGGTGAAGAATCTTCATTTCGTAGTGAACCTTAACGCCAGCTACAACGACAACGACATCTTCCCTATAAGCAGTTCCAGCTACCTCGAGACTCAGCCTATCTTCAGCCCTTATCTTGAGGACGGCGAATCCATGAGACTTTACAATAACATCTGGGACTCAAGCGCGAAGAAGTTCGCAATGAAGAGTTTCTATTATAACTATGTGCCTGACCGCGAGTACAACGACAATCATCAGCGCACGGTCGTCACTGACGCTACATTCAACCTGAGTTACAGGCTTTTCGACTGTCTCAAGCTCAGCAGTACCTTCGGCGTAAAGTACAATTCCGGACATGAGGACACCTATTACGCGAGAACTACCCTGCGCGGTATGGACAGCGGTGTTCCTGTAGGAGCCGCGACAAGAAGGGACGTTTCTTATCTGAGCTGGAGCAACAACAACATCATCGAGTTCAATAAGAAATTCGGAGAGCACCGTGTCATGGTCCTGGGCGGTCTTGAGTTCAACAGCCAGCACAACAAGTACACCTACGTCTCAGGAAGCGGCTTCATGAACGACAAGATCAAGGAGATCGAGTATGCGGAACATGTAAGTACATATTCCAACAGTAACGTGAAAAACAGCAAGGACATGTCCTACTTCGCACGTGCTGAATACAGTTATGGCGGACGCTACTACATCAGCGGAAACGTCAGACGTAACGGTAACTCAATCTTCGGAAAGTACAACAAATGGGGTACATTCTGGTCAGTCGGCGCGTCATGGAACATCCACAAAGAGAAGTTCTGGAATGTAGAGTGCATGGACGTATTCAAGATCAAGGCGTCTTACGGAAGTTCAGGAAACTCGAAAATTGACGCTACCACGGCGACAGGTACCTACTCTTACTCCGACTCCTTTTCTTATATGGGTGTCGCCGGAGGTGTCATAGGAACAGTTCCTAACCCAGGTCTTTCATGGGAGACTACCTACCAGGCCAACATCGGTATCTCCATGGAGTTCCTCAAGAGACTCGAAATAGAGGTGGAGGCCTACAATTACATGACACATGACCTTCTGAGCAAGGTCTATGTCTCAAGAACCATTTCCGAGGACAGACAGTACGCCAACGTCGGCCAGGTACGCAACCGCGGTATCGAGCTCACCGTAGCATACGACGTTATCCGTAACAAGGACTGGAACTGGAATATCAGCCTCAATGCGGCCCACAACCAGAACAGGATCGTCAAACTCTACAATGGCGTCCCTACCAGCTTCGGCTCTACAATCTGGATGGAAGGCTACAGTGCCAATACCCACATGCTCATACGTTGGGCAGGTGTCGATCCCCTCGACGGTTCCCCTCTCTGGTATGACAAGGACGGAAACCTTACCAAGACTTATAACTACGACAACAGAGTCCCTGGCAAGAGCAGCGACCCTATACTTACAGGAGGTATGAACACCCGCCTGAGCTGGAAGGGAGTATCGCTCTCGATGATGCTCAAATACTCTATCGGAGGTTGGGCTAACCCGACTTACGGTCTGAGAATGATGAATGACGGCTATGACATCGTAAACAGCAACGCCGCTGTCGAGGTTTATTATTATAGGTGGAAACAGCCTGGCGACCTGGCGTCCTTCCCTAAGGTGTCTAACGCCTCGCAGCATTCTATATCCTACAATGACCGTTTGCTCTTGGACAGGACATTCTTCAACCTCAGCAACATCACACTGAGTTACTCCTTCCCTGACAGTATCCTCAGCAAGGCGAAAATGAAGGGCCTCGGCGTTTCGTTCATCTGTGACAACGTCTTTCTTTTCACTAGACACATGAGCAAGACTTTCAACTCATATAAGACCATGAAGAGCGGATATCCTGTAACCAGGACTTACACTCTCGCATTCAACGTTTCATTCTAAAAAGGGAGCACGATGAGAAGACATATCATAATTTTCAGTTCATTTGTCGCCGCTCTTCTTTCAATGAGCGCATGTAACTTCCTCAATGTCGAGCAGATAGGAAAAAGCGACATCGAAGGCTATTACAGTGAGCCTTCAGCCGCCAGGGCAGCTGTCTATGGTACTCACAATATTCTTTATGGTCTAGTAGATAAATATGTAATTCTTTACCCTGAAATCGCCGCTGACTGCGTCGTTCTGGAAAGCAATGAGGCGACATGGGACCTCTACCAGAATTTCGCCGTGACTTCCGACGATGAGATTGGAGCGATGGGTTATATATGGAAGAACTCCTATCAGACAATCAATAACGCGAACCAGATCATCGAGCACGTCCCTGGTCTCAAGGAGGAGTTCCCCCGCGACGCTGCAGACCTGGACAGCTACATGGCGCAGGCCCTGTTCCTAAGAGCATACGCCCATCTCTGCCTCTGCCTCACTTTCGGTCAGAACTATTCTTATACCGCTAACGCCTCACACCTTGGTTGCGTCGTAGTGACTAAACCACTCTCTCTGTCCGAGTGCCCTTCTAGAAACACCGTGGCCCAGGTTTATGACCAGATCGTCAAGGACCTCCAGGCGGCTATCAAGTATTTCCCTGAGGACTATCAGTTCAACAAGTTCCTCCCTTCCCCTGAGGCATGCGAGGCGCTTCTCGCCAGGGTATATCTATATATGGGTAAATGGTCTGAGGCCCGCAGCTGCGCCGACAATGTCATCTCCAAGATATCTCTTACCCAAAGAGACAATTATGTGGTGATGTTCAACGCTATGAAGGCTCCCGAGAAAGACGAGATGATATATTCTCTCAACGGAATCCAGCAGAGCAGCACCGCCCACAAGATCTATTGGAAGAATGAGCCGAAGGCCCGTCCTTCAGTCAAAGTTCTCAATCTTTTCGAGGAGGATGACATAAGACTTGAAGTTCTCTCCTCTTCTGGTGATGATGTCGTTCTCAAATTCGAGCAGGAAGACGGACAGGCTGACCCATATGCCAACATTCCTATTCTCCGAGTCAGCGAGATGTATCTTATCCGCGCCGAGGCCGCTCTCATGCTTGGCGACATTAACGGCGCTGTGGCCGACGTCAAGGCGCTCCAGGAGCGCGCACGAGGCCATGAGGTCTCATTTGACGAGGTAACGACCGCCGAAGATGCGGACGTTCTCATTGAGGAAGAGCGTATCCGCGAGCTTTGCTTTGAGGGCCATCGTCTCTGGGACATTTCCCGTCGTCATAAAAACATTGTCCGTGAGGCAGACCACACTTCTACTGTGAAGGAACTTTCATATCCGGACTACAGATTCGTTCTCCCTATCCCTTCAGTCGAGCTGGAGGCTAACGGAAACATGGTAAACAATCCGACAAGCAATGAGTAAGATGAAAAGACTGATATACATAGTTTTAGCCATCATGGCTATGAGCTCGTGCACGAAGATTCAATATAAAGTGTACGACAATCCTTACGTGTACGTGAAGTTCGCGGGCGATCTGGGACAGTCTGAGACATCCAATGTCATGGCCATGTCCAACAATCTCGAGAGAACATATAATTTCTGCCTGAGCAGCAAGAAACTCGACTATCCGCTGACAGTATATTATGAAATCACTGTCGGCGACGGACTTACCGAAGGCGTCGATTTCGAGATCCTCTCAGAAGACAGGTCCGTTGTTATCGAGCCCGGAGAGTTTATTCAGGGATTTGTAATCAAATACCTTAGACGTAAAGTTGACAAAACGCAGGACAATACCCTGACAATACGTATCACCAAGACCGAGCCTGAGATAAACATCGGCATCCCCGGTTCCACACCGTCCAATGTGACGCACACCATTAAGAAAGTAAACTAATTATAAATATTAATTCTTTAAAACTTCAGCAAAATGAACAGAAAGTCATTACCAAAAGAAGTGTATGAGACGCCTCAATGTGAGTCGTTCTCCGTACAGCCAAGTGATGTCCTGGCTTCAAGTCCTTCGAAAGGGCAAATTGAGGATGTCGAATTTGAAGATTGGAACAATTAAAAACACACATTATTATGAAAGCAACAAGAATGTTTTTCTTCGCGGCTTGCGTATTCGCTGCCGCATCCTGCTCCACAGTCAAGGAAGATTTGCCTGTAAAGGGAGCCGCAAATGAGCTGACAATCAGTGCTTATTTCGACGAGACCAAGTCTGCTATCCAGGAGGACGGTAAGGTATTCTGGGAGCCAGGTGACGCCATCAACGTATTCTACAATGGCACAGGTTCAAAGTTCGTATCAACTCTTACTGAGGCTGGCGCCTTCTCTCAATTCAAAGGACAGCTCGATGTAGTCTTCGGATACGACGAGGAAGGCAAAGTTGACGAGCATGTTATCTGGGGTGCATTCCCTTACAGCAGCGCCAACAGTTCTGACGGTTCAAGCGTGACTGTCGCTCTCCCTGCTCTCCAGAGCGCGAGACCTGGTACAGTCGGTAAGGACATCTACCCTACTGTCGGTATGTCAACTACTCCTTCAATGGCGTTCTACGGCGTTGCCGGCGGTTTGAGATTCACTCTCACCCGTTCCGACATCACCTCTATCTCATTCGCGGGCGCGAATGGCGAGAAAGTCGCAGGTAAGATCAAGGTAGCCTTCGAAAATGGCGCTCCTGTAATCCAGGAAGTAAGCGCAGGCGCTTCAACCATCACTCTCATGCCTGCTGAAGGCGAGACTTTCCAGGCTGGCGTATGGTACTACATCGTAGTCGCTCCTGTCGCTCTTAAGGGCGGTTTCGAGATGACATTCAACACAGCTGACAAGAGCGCTAAGTACACAAGAAGCAGCGAGGTCACCATCAGCCGCAAAGTCTTCGGTTCTATCTCCGATATCGATAAGGACCTCGTATTCGGCGACAAGACTTGGTCAGCCCCTATCGTTCTCCCTGCACATGCCGCATCATTAGGATTCGAGATCGACCCTAAGACCGACAAGCCAGTGATCGCTTACGTGGATTATGATACTAAGGGTGGAAGCTCAGGTCCGATCTATGTTTACAACGGCCTTAACGCTGCCCCTGCATACGTTGCTACATCTATTAAGGATAAGGATGGCATAGACAACAACAGATACATTGCTCTTGGTGTCACTGATGCTGGAAAGGCATACATCTTCACGTCAAATCCTTCTTCGCCATACTATGGTGAGATCTACTCTTCAAGCGACTACACCACTTGGACATGCGAAGTTGATCAGATTGACAGAACTAACGGCTACGCCGCAAGAAGCATAGGATGTCTTGGTAACAAGGTTGTCATGATGACAAGTAACAACGCTGCCGGAGCTGTCGCTAAACGTAATCTCAACGTCACCTATTTCAGCGGTACATCTTGGACCAAAGGTATGGCAGTCCCTGGACGTAATACAGCCTTAAACAGCTACAACCCTGTCATCAAGACTAAGGATGGAGTCATGTACGTATTTGTGACAAACGTCTCAAGCGGTTTCTCAATCATCAAATTCGACGGCGAAACCTGGACCAACGTCAAGGATATAGCCGCTACTGGTGAGTACGCTCAGTATAGTTACAGCACATATTATCAGGACATGGCAATCTCCGATGACGGCCAGATTTACATCGCTATCGGCGCCACCAACCCTCTCGGAGTCGTTGTACTTAAATATGATCCTGAGGAGGACACTATCGGCCAGATCGGAACTACTATCCCTCTTACTGATTCCGTAGCCGCTCGTTATGTACGTATCGCGTTTAACGCCAATGGCGTTCCTTATATCGCATTCCGCGGCAACGACAAATGCCCATACGTCTCAGTCCGCAACGAGGACACTTGGGAGTGGGAAGAGCCAGTGAAACTCGGTTCTTGCGAGGTTGACGATCTTCAGATCCGCTTCAACTCCAAGAATCAGGGATTCGTTGTTGTAGGTACTGTAAACTCATCAACAAACCCTGGTCACGTAGAGGTGTTCACTCTCTAATCAGGAGATCAAACTTAAAACAAAAAGGATTGGAGTTCTGCTCCAATCCTTTTTTTATCCCCTGAGGTCAAATATTATACTTTCTAAAGAGCCAGTTTAAGGCCTTGAGTCGTGTTCCATTCGCCGCGGGTGAAGTCCGGGAAGACAACAGGCATGGAGCCGTGCAAAATGGAGTTTTCCGTAAGCTCTACAAGGCATGACCACTCGGCCGCATCATAGACATCCTGATCCAACGGTAAGCCGTTATTAAGGCAATATATGAGGCGGTAATCCATGATGAAGTCCATACCGCCGTGGCCGCCGACCTCTTTAGCCTTCTGGATAAGTCCTTCAGTCAGGGTGATCGGATGCTGATAATGCTTCAGAAGGCTGTCTCTTACGGCTGGGCTGCAGTATCTCTCAGCGTCGAGGTTATCCACGGCGATATCCTTGTCCACATTCATACCAACCGCTAGTCCCTTGTTTGGGTATTTATTCGCGAGGCCTTCGGTTCCCATCAACTGATACATTCTGCTGTAAGGACGAGGGGTGACGGTCGCATGCTCCACAAGAATTGTCTTTCCCTTGCGGGTGCGGATAAGAGTGCATGTATTGTCACCATTCGCGTACTTATATGCTCCCTTGCCATAGCGCTCATCGGAGATTTGCTGACCGCGGAAAGCGTCGGTATCCATTGAGACGAGCACATCCATCTTGTCTCCCCTATGAATGTCAAGAGCCTGACATACAGGTCCTATGCCATGAGTAGGATAGACATCTCCCCTGTGGTCGCGGTTATACTCCATCCTCCAGTCTCCCTGATAACGATCCCAGAAAGGATCAAGATTGTGGCAATATGAGCCCTCGCCGTGAACTATCTCGCCGAAGACTCCCTGCTGCGCCATATTCAGACATGTCAGCTCGAAATAGTCGTAGCAGCAGTTCTCGAGCATCATGCAATGTTTGCGGGTCCTTTCTGATGTGTTCACCAGATCCCAGCACTCTTTGATAGAAGTGGCGGCAGGAACCTCGATGGCCACATGTTTCCCGTGCTCCATAGCGTAAACGGCCATAGATGTATGGTATTGCCACGGGACGGCCAAGTACACCAGATCGATGTCATCTCGCTCGCACAGGGCCTTATAACCGTCTTCTCCGCTATATTCCCCTA
>JAKSJJ010000062.1 GCA_024398335.1 Bacteroidales bacterium
CTGTAACCGTCCAGGGTCAGAGAGCTGACCCCGGCGTTACAGCGTGCGAGTTTTTCGAAATCTTTTTCTATCATTATTATGCGAGTTCACGGAATTTAGCGACCGTGATTGATTTTTTCTTCATAGAAACTACCTCACGTACAGCGGCGAGAGTCTTCTCGTTCTCAACCTGCTCTACGATACGGCGGCTTTCTTTCTCCTGTGAGAGGATGCTCTTAGCGAAGCTCTCGAGCTGCTCGTCAGGAACATTGTTCATACCGTACATAGCGAACTGATATGCGGCGTATCCCTTAGCGCTTGCCATAAGGTCAGCCTCCTCGACCTTGACTGAGTACTTCTCCATAGCCCAGTCACGGATAAGCTGCCACTTATAGTCCTCAACGAACATAGGCCACTCCTTCTCGATCTCCTCCATAGTGAACTTACCGTCGTTAGCGACAAAGATCCATCTCTTGAGGAATTTCTCTGGAATCTCAAGACCAGCCTTAGCTACGAGGTAGTCCTTGAGGTCCTTCTGGAAACGGTAGTCAGCCTCACGGGCGTACTCAGCCTTGAGTCTCTCCTCGATCTGAGCGTCGAACTCGTCCTCGCTCTTGACAACACCCTCACCGAAGATCTTGTCGAAAGTCTCCTGGCATACAGGAGCGTCAACGAAAGTCTTGACGTTCTTGACAGTCACGGTGAACTCAGGGTTAAGGGTAGCGAGATCCTCTTTCTTGAGCTTGAGCATAGCGGCGCGGTCAGCCTCGTTAAGGAAAGCCTCGTTTACGTTGACGTTAAGAACGTCACCTACCTTCACGCCTACGAATGCAGGGCGGATATCCTCAGCTACGTTGCGAAGAGCCACGTATGCGCCTTCTACCTTCATGCCTTCCTGCTCGAAGTCCACGATGATGAAGTCCTCAGCCTTGGCCTCGACACCCTCCTCGAGAGTACCGTACTGCTTGAGCATGTTAGCCTTCATCTCAGCCTTAGCCTTAGCCTCAGCCTTGATAGTATAATAAGGTACCTCGTCGTCCTTGCCTAGCTCGAGAGCGACCTCAGGGTTGGTAGCGAGATCGAATACGAAATTGAACTCGTTTCCGTCAACCCACTCGTTCTTAGGACCGTCCTCTACTGGAAGAGGCTCACCTACGACCTTGAGAGAGTTATTGTTGATATACTCTGAGAGACCCTCTGAGATACAATCCTGGACAGCGTCGACAAGGACAGCCTGGCCATACATCTTCTCGATAAGAGAAGCAGGGACCATACCTTTGCGGAATCCTTTGATCTCGGCCTTGCGACGATACTCGGCAAGGCGGGTTTTCTTTTTCTGTGCGTAATCCTCAGCTACGATCTGCAGCGATACTTCACGATTGAGCGCGTCAATCTTCTTTTCATTTACTTTCATACTTTTTAATACTATTGATTATTTGTTTTCTTTCAACTTTTATGAGTTTTTTTTGAAATTTCTTGATTTTTTCTCCGGATACGACACTCTCGGGTGGTAAGTCTGCACCAGGAAATTACGGCAGACATCCTTCACCACATATAATTCATGCATGGTTATATCCGAGTCAGTTATCTGCGAATCAGCGATTTTTCCGTTGATAATCTTCTCCACAAGAGCGTCAATAGATTCCACTGTCTTGTCCTGCAAAGAACGGGCGGCGGCCTCGAGGGAATCACATATCATGAGAATGACCTGCTCCTTAGTCGAAGGTCTCTGTCCCTTATAGAAGAAGTCCTTAGCCTCCTCGCTGTCAGGAGAACCGCCCTCGTTGAGATACTTCGTATAGAAATAACCTGTAGAGGCGTTCCCGTGATGTGTCTCGATAAATGAGCGTACGAGTTTCGGCACTCCGTACTTCTGGGCTATCTCAAGTCCGTCAGTCACATGGCGGGTGATCATCTTCGCGCTCTGGGCAGGTGAGAGAGTGCTGTGGATATTCACGTCCGTACCAGCGGTGTTCTCGACAAAGCACATAGGATTACTCATCTTTCCCACGTCGTGATACATCGCTCCGGCACGCACCAGGCTCACATCAGCGCCGATAGCGGAAGCCGCCGCGTCACACATGTTCATTACCTGCAGAGAGTGCTGGAATGTACCCGGGGCCTTAATCGAGAGTTCCTTGAGAAGCGCGTTTCCGTTAGTGTCGCAAAGCTCCTGAAGCCTCGTAGATGATACCAGCATGAATATTTTCTCGAAAAGATATACCATAGGATAGCCTGCCACCAAAAGGAAAGCACCGAGGAACATCGACCCCACGGCCCTATAATCAGCCAGCGTTCCCACGCCGTCAAGAAGGCGGAACACCACCCACACTGAAAGCAAGGCGAGGAATACAAAGAAACTATTCACGAACTGACGCCATCCCTTTCCGAAATATCCGAAGGTGTAGATCGCCACGACACCTGCCACCATATACATGAAGAACAGTTCCACGCCATTGTGAGCGAACACAAGCAGCGGGAGAAGACCTAATATATACACAGGGAGCACTACCCTCTTGCGGAAGAAAGCCAGAAGGTACATGGCCCCGAGCGTGAAAGGCACCAGATACAGAAGCCTTACGCTAAGCTTGCATGTAGCAAGACAAGCGGCGGTCATCACGATGAAGATTGTCAGGATATAGAGATATTTACTCAGATTCTCGAATATCCTTACGTTGGTGTAGCAGATAGTCAGGAACAGAAGAGTCACGAGCATTATGGCGAAAAGCGCGTTTCCGAGCCACAAAAGGGCGATAGGGCCGGAATATCCCACGCTTGTCTCATATTCTTTTTTATAGGAGTCAAGCATCTGCTGGATCTCTGCTGTGACAATCTCGCCTTTCGACACTATCAAAGTACCGCCTCCTACAAAACCTGAGGTCAGAGATATCTCCTCGACAGAGCGTCTGGTGTACATATCCGTGGCGTCCTTGTCATAGCTGAGGTTCGGCACTATCATGTCATAGATGCCTGCGGCCATGCAAAGAGAGTCCGCGGCATCCACCTTGCCGTCATTATTGACAGCGTCCCTGACAAAAGAGCGTGCCTGCTCGACTGAGTAAACCTCTGACAAGGCGTATCTTTTCGCGGATTTACCCTTCTGGATAAGGATCTGGTCCTCGCCTGAAAGGTCCATGTTTGGAAGCACACCCTTCGCATAGACATCCTCAAGGGCCGATACAAGGACAGGGCGTATGGTGTCAAGCTGTCCCTTAACGGCGGAAGAAATATAGGCGCCCACTGAGGTGACAGTCTCGTCAGACATCTTGAAATAAGGAAGCCTCTCCGTTCCCAGCGTCTCCATCTCCTTCTGAATCTGCTCGTCAGTCTTGTAGAGGGGGAAATCGATCTGGGCCGTCAGGTTCTCATACATCCATGGGGCTCCCTTCTGGTAGTCATAGTTGAACTTCCCGGTGCGAGGAAGCATCAGGAAAATGACCAGGGTCAACACCAGCAGCGGCAGATAGACCTTATATCCGGAAGGCAGCTTAATTTTATCCATGGCTATTTAAAAGGACTATTCGCTTCCTTTGAGACGTAACTGTAAGTAAACCAGTCCATCAATCGAGGGAAAACGTTATGGGTAAATACCGAGGCTTTGCCAAGCGCCGTGAGCACGACCTGGCTGCGGCGGACGGCAAGGGAACGGGCGAGCCATTTAGCGCATGACTCAGCGCTCATCAACTTAGACTCATCAAGAGGAGTCTCTCCCTGTGCCGAACCGTCTGCTGTCAACGCCGCGTTGCGGACATTTGAGCTTGTATAGCCCGGGGCGAACACAAGGACATTAAGGCCATCCTTGAGATGTTCGATACGAAGTGTATCAAGGAATCCGCGGATAGCATACTTCGAAGCCGAATAACCCGTTCTCGCGGGGAGAGCGGAATAGCCGGCCACGGACACAACACCTACTACCGATCCTTTGCTCTGAATCAGATACGGAAGCGCGAATTTCGTACAATACACAGTGCCCCAGAAATTGACGTCCATCAGTCTATGAATGACAGAAAGGTCAAGGTCCTTGAACATCGCCCTCATAGACAGGCCGGCGTTATTGATAAGAATGTCAATCTTGCCGAAACGCTCTATGGTCTTGTCTATCAAGGCTTTGCAATCCTCTTCTTTCGTAACGTCAGTCTCTACGCAAAGTGTCTGCGCTCCCGATTCGGCGGCGATTTGAGCGGCCGCCTCCTCCAAAAGCGGGAGCCTACGGGAGGCAAGGACGACCTTGGCTCCCAGGCTTCCGAATAATTTGGCAGAAGCCAACCCGATTCCCGAGCTGGCTCCTGTGATTATAATCACTTTATCTTTAAAGACGGATTTTCTCATTATCCGATAGTCATAGCGGCGATATCGTCACCATCGTACTCGCCGGCGTCAAGCTTGTGCTTGATCTCCTTGAAAGCGTTGATAGTGTACTCGACATCTTCCATAGTATGGGCCGCTGTACTTACGATTCTAAAGATAACCATTCCCTTAGGGATGACAGGGTAGATGACTACTGAGCAGAAAATCTTGTAGTTCTCACGAAGGTCTTTCGCCATCTTTGTAGCCTGGCCTACACCGCCGCGGATATGTACCGGAGTCACGCAAGCCTCAGCCTCTCCGATGTCGAAGCCTTCCTTCTTGAAGCCTTCCTGGATGGCGCGGGTGATTCCGAGACATTTCTTACGGAGCTCGTCTCCCTCTGGGCTGTCGATGATTTCCATACGCTTGATGTTACCGATCACGAGAGGCATTGGAAGACTCTTCGCATACATCTGTGAGCGGAGGTTGCAACGGAGATAGTTGATGATGTTGCGAGGACCTGCCACGAAACCGCCGATAGAAGCCATTGACTTAGCGAAAGCGCCGATATAGAGATCGATGCCGTCCATTACGCCGAAGTGCTCTGAAGTACCGCGTCCATGCTCTCCGAGAAGACCGAATCCATGAGCGTCATCGATCATGATACGGAAGTTGTGCTTCTTCTTGAGGGCTACGATCTCGTCAAGTTTGCCCAGAGCTCCAGTCATTCCGTAAACACCCTCGGTGATAAGGAGAACTCCACCGCCGTTGGCCTCAGCCTCAGCGCATGCTCTCTCGAGGACCTTGTCGCAGTGCTCGATATTGTTATGACGATATTTATATTTAGCGCCGTCGTGGAGACGGATACCGTCCATAAGGCAAGCGTGGCACTCAGCGTCATAGACGATCACGTCGTGACGGTTGGTAAGAGCGTCGATTGTCGATACGATACCCTGGTATCCGAAGTTGAAAAGGAAAGCGTCCTCCTTCTTCTCGAAGTCAGCGAACATCTTCTCAAGTTTCTCGTGATAACGGGTGTGGCCTGACATCATGCGGGCTCCCATAGGGTATGCGAGACCCCAGTCAGCGGCGCCCTGGGCGTCAGCTTTGCGGACCTCTGGATGGTTAGCGAGTCCAAGGTAGTTGTTCAAGCTCCAGTTAAGAACTGGCTGGCCGTTGAAAATCATATGAGGGCCGAGCTCACCCTCAAGACGAGGGTACATATAATAACCGAATGCCTGGTTGAAGTACTGACCGATTGGGCCGCCTGAATCTTTTTCGATTCTGTCAAAAATGTCTAACATTACTATTAACTTATTTAGGTTTTATGCGTCGATATTTGCGAAGTGAGCGTTCTGCTCGATAAATTCTCTACGAGGAGGTACATCGTCACCCATGAGCATCGAGAATGTTCTCTCAGCCTCGGCGGCGTTGTCGATAGTCACCTGGCGGAGAAGACGGGTCTCAGGGCTCATCGTAGTATCCCCGAGCTGCTCGTCACTCATCTCACCGAGACCCTTGTAACGCCGTACGGAAACCCCCTCGCCGGAGCCGCCGCCGATCTCGAGGATAGCGGCCTTGCGCTCTTCCTCAGTCCAACAGTAAACCTGGTTCTTACCCTTCTTCACGCGGAAGAGAGGAGGTGTGGCGAGATATACGTGACCGCCTCTGATGAGGTCGATCATATAGCGGAAGAAGAACGTGAGGATGAGGGTGTCGATGTGAGATCCATCGACATCGGCATCGGTCATGATCACAACTTTATGGTAACGGAGTTTGCTCAGGTTCAACGCCTTAGGATCCTCAGGAGTACCTACGGTCACGCCGAGGGCGGTGTAGATATTGCGGATCTCCTGGCTCTCGAACACTTTGTGCTCCATAGCTTTCTCGACATTGAGGATCTTACCTCTAAGAGGAAGGATGGCCTGGATGCGGCTGTCGCGTCCGTTAACCGCCGTTCCACCTGCGGAGTCTCCCTCGACGAGGAAGATCTCGCACTTCTCAGGACCGCGCTCCGAGCAGTCAGAGAGCTTGCCAGGCATGCCGGCGCCGCTCATGACGGTCTTGCGCTGCACCATCTCACGAGCCTTGCGGGCCGCCTGACGGGCTGTAGCGGCGAGGACGACCTTCTCGATGATGGCCCTGGCCTGTGCGGGGTTCTCCTCCAGATAAGCCTCCAACGCGGCGCTGATAGCCTGCATGACGGCCGGACGGACCTCGGCGTTACCGAGCTTAGTCTTGGTCTGTCCCTCGAACTGAGGCTCAGCGACCTTCACTGAGATAACCGCGGTAAGTCCTTCGCGGTAGTCCTCTGGAGAAAGGTCACATTTGAGTTTGCTCAGAAGGTTATTACGCTCAGCGTAAGCCTTCAGCGATGAAGAAAGTCCTCTCCTGAAACCGTCCAGATGAGTACCTCCCTCCATGGTGTTGATGTTATTTACGTAAGAATAAATCTTCCCTGAGAATCCAGTGTCGCACTCGAGAGCGACCTCGATAGGAATGACCTTGTCTGTCTCGAGACAGATAGGCTCCTGGATAAGCTTCTCAGCGCCGCCGTCGAGATACTCCACGAACTCACGCAGGCCGGCCTCTGAGTAAAATATATCCTTTCTGTAGTCAGTGTGCTCGACACCCGCCTCGTCGATAGTAGCCACCTTGTCGCGAAGGTCCGTGAAAGTGATGTGGATACCCTTGTTAAGGTAAGCCAACTCACGAAGACGCGCCGCGAGAGTCTCGTATTTATAGACAGTGTGCTCGAAGATCTCATGATCAGGGTGGAACTCGATGATCGTACCGTGATCGTCAGTCTCCCCCACGACCTCAACCGGAGAGGTAGGCTTACCCTTCGAGTAAGTCTGGACGAAGATCTTGCCTTCGCGGTGAACCTCAGCCTTGAGGTAATCCGAAAGGGCGTTGACGCAGGATACACCGACACCGTGGAGACCGCCGGACACTTTGTAACTGTCCTTGCTGAACTTACCGCCGGCATGGAGGACAGTAAGAACGACCTCGAGGGCGCTTCTCTTCTCCTTCTCATGCATTCCGGTAGGAATACCACGACCGTTATCCCTGACTGTGATCGAGTTGCCAGGATTGATGCTGACCTCGATATGGGTACAATGACCGGCGAGGGCCTCATCTATACTGTTGTCGACGACCTCATAGACGAGATGGTGGAGTCCACGCTCGCCGATGTCGCCGATGTACATTGAAGGTCTTTTTCTGACCGCTTCCAGTCCTTCGAGGACCTGGATACTATTCGCTGAATACTGGTTCTCGGCAGTGTTCAGTGCTTCGTTTTCATTCATAAGCTATTAGTATTTCATAAAACGTACAAATGTACGAATATATTTTATATATTCAAAGTGATTCCGAGGGTAAAATTAGCCCCTTTTTCGGCGTACAAAGGAGTTCTCTGGATGGTCATCGCGGCGAGGTTTCCGCCCTTCGCCCAGACGCTGAGCCAAGGCAAGGCACTATAGCTCACGCCAAGGGACAGATCAGCCCATCCCGGAACCGTCACAGGAGCGATGTGCGGGCCGTCAGAATCCAGTTTCGAAAGGACATGTCCACGTCTCGCTACCGCCCATTCGCAGGCCACCTGGGCGTAAACCTTATGCTTCCAGTTATATCTTGCCATGATATCCCCGGTAAACGGCGAGAGTTCAAATCCGAATGCGCGTTTTTTATTCACATTTGTCCACCTGTAAAGCAGGTCAGCGTGCACGTCGAGCATCTCCATGGACATGTCAGCCTTAAGACCCACATACGCCATATTGCAAGCGGAATAAGCCACAGCGCTCAAAGGGGCGCTTAAAGCACCACCGCTGACATCATAAAGGGCGACGGCGTCCAAAGGCATATTTCCATAAACCGCGTAGCCACCGAATACGTCAAAAGATACAAGATGGGCGATATTTCCCTCAAAACCGAGCGAGGCGTTGACTCTCTCTATCGTGTTATCGATGAACCCTCCGCCACCATAAAGAGAAGAGTATTCCTTGGCGGCGCCAGTCGCCCAGCCAGAATTAATCCAGTGATTCTGGGCAAGAAGCGACTTATATGGATTGATATCCGCTCCACCCTTGACCTGAGCATAGATATTCAGGAAATCCGGCAAGGCCGCGAAAGAGACCTTCACGTCCGGATAGACAACCTGGCCTTTCCTGCTGTTCATCAAGGCCATCCCCTCACGAGGAGCTTTTTTAGGGCGGGACAGGAACTCGATATTAAGACCGGCCTTCACGTCCCAGCGGCCGTCCCTGTAGCGATACTGAGGGACAAGGGAAATGTCAGCGGCCGCGGAATTGAGAAAACCGCTATATGAGGCCACATCGATATTGACGTCGAGCAGCACGGCATGGTCAAAGTTAAAGACAGGACCAAGGGTGGCGTCAAAGGCGAAAGCGTGCGAGGAGAGTCCGCCGCCGGCCTTTTCCGACATGAAGGAGTAATCCATCGCCACATCGTAGTACAGATAGCTCTTATGGTCCATCACTGAACGGGCTCTCGCGCTGATATCCAATCCGTTAGAATTTCGCTCCAGCACTTTA
>JAKSJJ010000063.1 GCA_024398335.1 Bacteroidales bacterium
TCTTGATTTTGTCAAACTGCGGTGCGCCGTATGGAAGCGGTGACTCGCTAAGAAGTGGATTTTCCATTTTACAAGAAGTTAAAAGAGCGAGCGAAAGCGCCGCTGCGACCATTATTTTTTTCATATAAGTAGGTATATATTTCAAAGTTGAGCGGCAAAGGTACATAAAATCATTTGAAAAGAATCACTCTTCAAACTCCGTTTTAACTTGTTTTATATCATAAATACGGGAAGGAGTGGCCCTGAACTGTATGTCATAACAGCAGCAAAGGCGGGTGTCACCATCTATATAACAGGACGTGAAATAATCCGGAGCGAAGCCCAGCTGCGACATTTGGGGCATTGACAGTTCCTCGATGCCGAGCTCCGTCAAATGGCGGAGGACAGCATAGTTCTTTTCCAGGCGGTTCGTAACCCGAAGACGGCTCAGGCGCACCTGCCTGACCTCCTTATTATGATAGTCGTTGCGACACTTGCGGTCGCAGAATTTCCTAGGCAACCTTCCATTCACGAGGGTTTCCCCGCACATCAGACAACGCGGGGCGTCTTTCTGTCTATCCATGTCTATTTTTTGCGCGAATATGCCTTAAGAGGACAAGATGGTCAATACAAAAAAGTCGATTTTTATTTTTCAAGCGAAAATTTTTACAAATCAATCGAATCGCTTTTTTTAACATTCCCCATGATTTTTGAACAGAAAAAACAAAAAACGTCCGAAAGATAAAAACCTGCATCAGACCTATGGAAAAGGCGGTTTTTAATATTTTAATTCGCGGTAGATCCTACAACCATGGCGCGCAGGATATGTAGGGAGGAATAATCAAAATCAAAAAACATGGAACAGTTAAATCGCATTGAACTGAAAGGAACGGTAGGGTCTGTAAGGACGATTACCGTAGGCGGGCAGACCCAGGGGGTACACATCCGCATGGTCACGAGCTTTTTCTACACCAACTCTCTCAGAGAGCCTGTCATGGAGGACACATGGCATGATGTCACCATCTGGCAAAGAGACAATTTCCCGGACCTGGGACTTATCCAGAAAGGAACGAGGATTCACATCACAGGACGTGTCGTCCAGAACAAATACACCTCCTCTGACGGAGTAGAGAGAACAGGTACTGATATTAACGCTTATAAGGTAGAACTCATCGAAGAGGGCGTCACCATCCAGACATCCCTCACATAAAGAACTCATCCGTCTGACGTTTTCCGCTCGTGAAGCCTTCCCTTCGCCTGCATGAAAACGGAAACAGCGGAGGAAGGCGCCCCTTCCCCCGCTGTTACGGATGTATTATGTTAAAGGACTATGCCTTTTTAGCGACTTTCTGTGGATCCTTGAAAAGAATCATGAAGAGCACGCCTACGACAAAGGCGTATCCGGCGAAGATGTACCATGCGTTAGACCAAGCTCCGGCGACTGAGAAATCAACGCCTGAGGCGGCAGCGGCGGCCTGAGGAGCGAATACTACAGCATCTACGACAGCGCCTGCGGCGAGAGTTCCCACTGTAGCTCCAAGACCGTTAGTCATGAGCATGAACAGGCCCTGAGCGCTTGAGCGGATGTCCTTATCAGTGTTCTCGTTAACGTAGAGGGAGCCTGAGATGTTGAAGAAGTCAAAGGCGACACCGTAAACAACGCAGCTGAGGATGAAAAGGAGCACGCCTGGGAAATCAGGCTGGCCACATCCGAAGAAACCGAAACGGAACACCCAAGCGAACATCGCGATGAGCATGACCTTCTTGATGCCGAATTTCTTCATGCAGAACGGTATGAGAAGGATACAGAGGGTCTCTGAAATCTGTGAGATGGAAATCAACGCGTTGGAGTTCTTCACAGCGAATGTGTCAGCGAGAGAAGGATTCTCAGCGAAGCTGCCGAGGAAGGTGTTCGCATATCCGTTGGTAATCTGGAGCGACGCGCCAAGGAGCATAGAGAAGATGAAGAACACAGCGAACTGTCTGTCCTTGAAAAGGGTGAAAGCCTTCAATCCGAACGCGTCTACAAGAGACTGACCCTTCTGGCCTTTCTTTACAGGGCATGCAGGCATCGTGAACGCGTAAGCGCAAAGGATAAGGGACAGGACACCTGAAGAGATAAGCTGGGTGTATGAGTCCTGCATAGCCACGCCGCCGATTTTAACGAAATTGGTGGCGAGCATGCTGATGATGAAACCCACTGTTCCGAATACTCGGATTGGAGGGAAAGCCTTCACAGGATCTTTCCCCGCGCCCTCAAGAGCGTTATATGCTACAGAGTTGACAAGGGCGATTGTAGGCATGAAGAATGCGACGCTGAGGCTGTAAAGCACGAAAAGAGGGCCGAACTGGAGGGCCTCACCGGCCTGCATACAATAGACGCCCGCTCCGGCCATGAATACACCTGCGAGACCATGGCAGAGGGCGAGGACCTTCTGAGCCTGGATCTTGCGGTCAGCGAGAATACCCATGAGGGTAGGCATGAAGATAGAGACAAATCCCTGCATAGCGAAGAACCACTTGATCTGCGGGCCAAGGCCGCTCGCGCCAAGGTATCTTCCCAGCGAGGTGAGATAAGCGCCCCATACGGCGAACTCGAGGAAGTTCAACACGATAAGGCGAAGGGTGATGTTGTTGTTTTTCATTATCGTAAAATTAAATTATACTGCTTCCAAGCAGGACAAAGATAAGCGATTTGTCTAATTTTTACTATCTTTGGAGGTTAATTTTCACGTATGAAGTTTACTCTGACACATAAAGACCCCTTCTGCTCGGCCCGCCGCGGAGTGATAAGCACTGACCACGGAGAGATCCAGACACCTATTTTCATGCCTGTGGGCACGGTAGGATCCGTCAAGGGCGTGTACCATAGGGACCTCAAGGAGGACATCAAGGCGGAAATAATACTCGGTAACACATACCACCTCTATCTTCGTCCAGGGCTCGACACCCTGTACAAGGCCGGTGGACTGCATAAGTTTGAATCCTGGGACAGGCCAATCCTCACGGACAGCGGCGGATTCCAGGTGTTTTCCCTGACAGGCATACGTAAACTCACGAGCGAAGGCTGTACTTTCCAGTCTCATATCGACGGTTCACGTCACACATTCACGCCGGAGAACAATGTCGATACGCAGAGAATCATAGGCGCCGACATCATGATGGCTCTCGACGAGTGCTGCCCAGGCGACGCCACCCATGAATATGCGAAAAAATCCCTCAAGCTGACAAAGAACTGGCTGGAGAGATACGCCCGCAAATTCCACGAGACTGAGCCCCTCTACGGATATGACCAGACATTCTTCCCTATCATCCAGGGATGTGTCTATCCTGACCTTCGAGTAGAGGCCGCCGAGCATGCCCTGGAGTTCGCCGACGCCGGCATCGCGATCGGAGGACTCGCCGTCGGAGAGCCTACCGAGGAGATGTACCGCATGATAGAGCTTCTTGACCCTGTGATCCCTCAGGATAAGGCCCGCTACCTCATGGGAGTCGGCACCCCTGCCAATATACTCGAGGCTATCGCCCGAGGCGTGGACATGTTCGACTGTGTAATGCCTACCCGCAACGGCCGCAACGGCATGCTCTTCACTTGGAACGGTATCATGAACATGCGCAACGCCAAATGGGCGGAGGATTTCAGCGAGCTCGACCCGAGCGGAAGTTCGTTCGTCGATCACGCGTACTCAAAAGCATATGTACGCCACCTCTTCATAGCCGGTGAGATGTTCGCCGCCCAGATAGCCTCAGAGCACAATCTGGCCTTCTACCTCGACCTTGTCAGAGCGGCAAGAGAGCACATCGAGCAGGGCGATTTCCTCGCATGGAAAGAGCAGACGGTGAAGCGCATAACTCAAAGACTGTAAGCGACGATGATAGACCTCAGGCCGAAAATACTCGACAGATACATAATGAAGAAGTTCATCATGACCTTCTTCATCGCCCTGGTGCTTATCATCGGCATCGTCATCATCTTCGACATCAGCGAGAAAATCGATGACTTCGTAGCCAACGAGGCCCCTATAAAGGACATCATCCTCAAGTACTACGTCAATTTCGTGCCTTACTTCATGAACATGTTCAGCCCTCTGTTCGTGTTCATCACGGTTATTTTCTTCACCTCGAAGATGGCGGCGGACACGGAGATCGTAGCCATCCTCTCCTGCGGAATCAGCTTCCACAGGATGATGGTCCCGTATATAATATCCGCCTTCCTCATATTCGGCCTGTCACTCGGATTAAACCTTTATGTGATTCCGCGGTCCAATTCCGTGCGAATCCCGTTCGAGCAGCAATACGTCAAGGGAGGATACCAGAACCTCAACAGAAACATCCATTACCAGATATCCCCTGGAGAGTTCGTGTTCGTGGAATCCTTCAGCACATGGAACAACACTGCCTACCGCTTCACGCTTGAGAAAATCGAGGAGAACAGACTCGTGTCGAAGATTTCCGCCGAGACCGCCGTATGGGACAGCACCAAATGCAGCTGGACTTTGAAAAAGTATTTCATAAGAGACTATACGGACAACCTCGAGGACCATATCCGCAGCGGTTATCAGCTTGACACCGCCATTAACTTGACGGTGGATGACTTCTACCGCACCAAGAAAACCGTGACAACGCTGACCCAGACACAGCTCAACGACTTGATCCACACCCAGCAGATGAGAGGCGACGCCGCTATCAAGGAGTCCCTGATTGAGAAACACACCCGCATGGCTCTCCCGTTCTCAGCCTTCATCCTGACTATCATGGGAGTGGCCCTCTCGTCTAAGAAGAAGAGGGGCGGAATTGGATGGAACATCGGTATAGGTATAGCCCTGGCCTTCACCTACATCCTTTTCCTGCGATTCAGCGAGATGTTCGTCTATACGGGAACCCTTCCGCCAGGAATAGCCCTTTGGCTTCCTAATGTCATCTACACCGGCATAGCCGCATTCCTTTACAAAATAGCACCTAAATAATATGCTTCGAAAAACACGTATCGCTCTCGCCGTAGTCTTCTGGGCCGCAATCACTTTGCTGCTCGCTGATTGCGCCGGGGCTCTTGGCTCGTGGATAGCCTTCACCGCCAAAATCCAATTCCTGCCTGCCGTACTCGCCCTGAACGTAGCGGTCGTAGCGGGACTGATTCTTCTCACCTTTGTCTGTGGAAGGGTCTATTGTTCAGTGATATGCCCTCTGGGAGTATTCCAGGACATGGTCTCATGGCTCAGAGGCAAGTTCAAGAAGAAAGACAAATTCCGCTTCAGCTACTCTAAACCTAAGAACATAGTAAGGTACGCTGTCCTTTGCGTTTTCATCGCTCTTATTCTCGCCGGACTGACAAGCATAGCGGCTCTTATCGCCCCATACAGCATGTTTGGCAAGATCGTGACCAGCGTATTCCACACCCGCACGCTTGTCGGAGCGTCGATTGCCTCTGTCAGCTTTATCCTTATCACTTGCCTGGCATGGTGGGACGGACGAATCTGGTGCAACACTATCTGCCCTGTCGGCAGCGTACTGGGCCTTGTCTCAAGGTTCTCTCTTTTCGGGCCGGTCATTGACAAGAGCAAGTGCGTGGAGTGTCATCTTTGCGGCAAGGCATGTAAGGCGAGCTGCATTGATAGTAAAGAGCGTAAGATAGACGCCAGCCGCTGCGTAGCCTGCATGGACTGCATCAGCAACTGTAAGCACGGAGCGATAAGCTACGGTTTCCGATATAAAAAAGAATCCGCCCAGGCCCAGGCGCCAAAGTCTGAAGCCGCGGACACTTCTCGCCGCGCATTCATGGCAACCGCGGGATTGATCGCGGGCACAGCCTTGCTCAAGGCGCAGCAGGCCGAGGTCGGAGGAGACGGAGGTCTCGCCCCGATTGAGCCGAAGCAGGCCCCTGAGCGTCTTACCCCGCTCGTCCCTGCCGGAGTCGTGAGCCTGAAGAACCTGCGCCAGCACTGCATAGGTTGCCAGCTCTGCGTCAACGCCTGCCCTAACAAGGTGCTTCGCCCGAACATGAGCCTGGAGGGCTTCCTCCAGCCGGTGATGAGCTACGAGAACGGTTTCTGCCGTCCGGAGTGTACTAAATGTGCCGATGTCTGCCCTGCCGGAGCTATTCAGAAAGTAACCCGCGAGGAAAAAACCGCTATCCAGATCGGCCTCGCTAGCGTCGATTTGTGGATGTGCGTAGCCAATACCGAAGGGGTCAAATGCGGCAACTGCGCCCGCCATTGTCCTGCCGGAGCTATCAAGCTTACGCACGTCGATCCACAGGACAAGGAGTCTGCAATGATTCCGAGCGTGAACGAGGAGCGTTGCATCGGTTGCGGCGCTTGTGAGTATGTGTGTCCAGTCCGTCCGCTCTCCGCTATCAGAGTAGAGGGCTATGAAGTCCACCATATTAAATAAGACTGCCATGGATAGAAGAGAATTCATAAAGACAGGAACCCTCGCCGCCGTTGGAGCGACAGCGCTCGCATGCGGAACAAAGACTCAGGTTGAGGAAAAAGAGGCCGTAAAGGGACAGATGGAGTACCGCACCGACCCTGTCAAAGGTGACAAGGTCAGCCTTTTGGGCTACGGTTGCATGCGCTGGCAGATGATAAAGGACGAGGACGGTAACGACATCATAGACCAGGAGAGCGTCAACGAGCTGGTTGACAGAGCGATAGAAATGGGAGTCAACTACTTCGACACCGCTCCTGTCTATCTCCAGGGCAAGAGTGAGGAGGCTTCGGCCAAGGCTCTGTCAAGATACCCCCGCGATAGTTATTTCGTAGCGACCAAGCTCTCTAACTTCAGGGATTTCAGCGCCGAGGAGACAAAAGCGATGTATCAGCGTTCGCTAAAGATCTTCGGAGGCTATATAGACTACTATCTTCTCCACGCGCTTCCTAATGAGGAGAATTTCCGCATGAGGTTCGTGGACAACGGGCTGATGGAATATCTTCTTAAGGAGAGAGAGGAAGGCAGAATACGCCACCTGGGCTTTTCTTTCCACGGTAAGGCTGACGGATTCGACCAGATGATGGCTCTGCACGAGACATATCATTGGGACTTCTGCCAGATACAGATGAACTACCGTGACTGGAAACATGCTGGCGGCAGAAACTGTAACGCCGAATATCTTTACGAGGAGCTCACCAAGCGAGGCATCCCCGCTATCATGATGGAGCCTCTTCTGGGAGGCCGTCTCGCTGATGTGCCTGAGCATATAGCCCAGAGCATGAAGGAGCGTCGCCCGGACAAGAGTGTCGCCTCATGGGCTTTCCGTTTCTGCGGAACATACCCTAACGTGCTTACCGTGCTTAGCGGAATGACCTACAGAGAGCACCTTGAGGACAACCTTAAGAGCTATTGCCCGCTGGAGCCGCTTTCCGAGGATGATCTTCAGTTCCTCGAGGATGTGGTACATCAGCTGGAGCAGTTCCCTACCGTGCCTTGTACCGCATGTCAGTACTGCATGCCGTGCCGCTGGGGTATAGACATCCCTGGAATCTTCGCACATTATAACAAATGTGTCAATGAAGGCATAGCCGTCGAGGTGCCAAAGGAGGAAGAAGAGGGGTTGAGCGAGGACCAGAAAGCGTTCAAAAAAGCCCGCCGCAAATATCTTCTCACCTACGACAAGGCTCTCGAGTCATATCGACAGGCAGACCACTGCATAGGCTGCGGAGAGTGTAAGGACAAATGTCCTCAGCACATAGACATCCCTAGGCAGATACATCGTATCGACAGCTACGTGAACAATCTGAAGAAATCCCGCTAGAAAGAATATCCTAATCCGAGAGCGAAAGTTCCGCCCATAGGATTGCCCTTCCCGGCGATTATATAACTGGCGTCCAGACGGGCGCCTTTTATACTTGCGCCCAGGCCCAAAGAGCCATAGCTTGGCATGAACTTGCCCCCATAGCAATAGCCTCCCCTTACAGAAGCATATTTATCAAAACTGTAACCCGCTCCCACAGAGACCACCGCCGAAGGGACCGCGAAGATATAATGTACATCTATCTCCGCCTCGAAATTATGCCTTTGGGCGAAGCACTCGCTGTACCCCACTGCCACGCTAAGAGCCCCCGGAACAGGGTATGAGTCAGATAGAGCGGATTTCGCTCCGTAAAACGCCCTTGAACCCACCGAACTGACGCCGACAGTACCACGAAATCCCTTGTAGCTGGCCATGACAAACGCGTCGGCGAGCAGCGCTGACAAAGTATAGCCCTTCGCCAGACCCTGGCAGGCGTACTTCACATTCACTCCAGCGCTCATCCACTCGACAAAGCGATAAGCTACGCCCACGCCCGCATGAATATCTATAGGAGTGAAAGCGTCCCCCGCCCCTTCTATCGAGCTCTCCCGCTGAATAGGGTCGATGCCTGTGATAAGTCCCGCGCAGAGGCCTATCCTTTCATTAATATTATAGGAAAAGCCCGCGCTAGCGTAATTGGTCTTTGTCGGAGCCCATCTCTGGTACGACACCGCGGCGTCCAACTTTGATTGTCCGAAAGGAAGCTTCGCAGGGTTCGAGAATGCGCTGAAAGACGTCGTAGATGTAGAAAGAAGCGCGGCTCCGCCCATGGCCGCGGTAGATGGATTCTGGTCAAATCGCAGAAAATCCATAGCAGTCCCCTGCTGCGCGCTCAAGGCCACCGAAAACAGCGTCATGACAATTATTAAAGCAACCCTTCTCATCCTCTATAGTTTAACAATTGACCTTTCTTGAAGCTCTCCATTATGACTCAGCTCAATCCTATATTTCCCCGCAGCAAGAGAACTCATGTCCAGCTCTAACGG
>JAKSJJ010000064.1 GCA_024398335.1 Bacteroidales bacterium
ACTACCGTTCTCATTGCTCTCCGACAACGCACTGGACAATCTCAGGCTCCACCCTGTAGCTGATGACGGCGTCTGATATATTGCGCCCGCTCACCCTGCACATTCCGGAACGTGAAGACACATAATCCGAGTACTCGATGCCGAACACCGCACCCTCCAACGGATCCTGCTGAGTCGGGAACACACACCTGCAAACCACGCTGACGGTTGACGGGATCACCATGCAGTCCTTTCCGTCCGGGCGGGAAAACACCCTTACAGGCACTTCCTTGGACATCTCGACATAGCGAGCCACCTTCAGTTCGTAGCGGACCTGCTCGTCCGACAGACGGATGCCTTTTATCTTCCTCAACTTCAAGCTTCCGGACATGTCCTTGCGTATACCCGAGCGGAAAATCCTTGATGTACTTACAGAGCGAACCGAAGAGAGCAACGACTCCTCTCCGAAAATGGTTACGGAGTCAGGAATCATGCGGACTTCCGACAATGCCATATATTCAGGGTCCATCTCGAATCCGCCATAAAGCTCGACAGGGACTTTCTTGGAACTCTCCCTCGCGAAACGGAACTCGACGGTATCGGTTACGAAATAATCCAGAGTCATGGCGTCACCGAAAATAAGGTGGGCATGCTCCTGGAGTTCCTTCATAGTCATGTAGAATACGCCCTCTCCCTTTGGATGAAGCGCTTCCCTATCGAACGGGACTATGCGGACATCATGTCTCGCGAACATCTTCGCACCGATTAAATTGAAGCCGATAGCTCTGCAGCGTCCCGTGATGTCAACGCTGTTGGACGAAAGTTCAGAATAACCCTCAATACCGCATTTGGCACGAACCGGAACGGTGATTATGTCGTTGTATTTCAGAGACAGGTTGTGGATAAGCCATATACTGAATGCCAAAAGGAGAGAAAGCAGCAGAACCGCCCAATCTCTCCTATCCAACTTCAGCGACCTGAAGATCCTCTGAAGGAAATTAGCCATCTTTTATTTCGCCTGTTCCTCAGAAAAGTCTTTCTGGACAGCCTGCTTGCTGACTTTGATCTTGACATCCTTGTCAACCTCGATCATAAGCCAAGTGTCGCCGAGCTCTACTACTCTTCCGAAGATTCCGCCGACAGTGACGATCTTATCGCCTTTTTTCAAAGCGTTACGGAACTCTTCCATCTCCTTACGCTGCTTGTTCTGCGGACGGATGAAGAAAAGCCACATTACGACGAACACCATGCCCAACATAACGAGCATCTGCCATCCGCCACCCTGCTGCGCGCCTGCCGCTGGAGCGGCGTCAAGAAGCATCATCAAAAATTTCATATCTTTTTTCTAAATTTTATTGTTTCGACTCTCAAATATACGAATTATTCCTTAGTGACTACACCTTCGGCCTTTAATTGTGAGACAAGTTTGTCTATGATACCGTTGACAAAGGTGCTGCTCTTAGGAGTTCCGTAGAACTTGGCGATCTCCACCCACTCATTGATCGACACCTTCACAGGGATTGACGCGATGGCGAGAATCTCCGCGAGGCACGATACCATGATAGCCATGTCGGTAGTCACGAGGCGTTCCTTGTCAAAGGAAGGAACCATAGAGGAAATCCTGTCCGAGTACTTTGGATAGATAGAGTACGCCTCACGCAAAAGCCTGAAGACGAAATCCTTGTCGCTGTCCACCTTCTTTCCCTCAGCGGCGAGAAGGTCGCTCTGGTAAAGAGGAGGCATCTTCCATGGCTTGCCGGCGGCGATGCCGTTTAAGGTGCGGCAACAGAAGGTCAGGGCATAGGCGAGGTCGTCATTCCAGTAGATGGACATGTCCTCAAGCATCTGCTCGAGTTCCTCTAGTTCTACGAATTCCTCCTCGAAGATCTTTGTGAAAAGCTTGCACTCAGCCTTAAGAGAAGTGGTCTCGGCCTCGGCGTATGCCTTATAATAAGGCTTCTCCCTTACGCTGTCCCACACCTTCTTGAGGATAAGGTCGTACTGGTCCCATGAGAATTTCTTCTTTTTCCAGATTTTCTGGAAATCAATGTCATTGTCGAGGAGCTTCGCCAGGGAATTGGTGGCGAAACGGTTGTCCGGATTGGCCTCCGGAGCGATAGGATTGAGTTTACGGGCCGCTCCGCGGACACGCTCAGCCGCGATGGCGGTAAGCGGGGAGACGACGCCCAACATCAAGATATACAAGTCGCGGACCGCCTCCAAAGAGAGAGTAAGCGTCTGCTCCGCGTCGGTCAAAGTGGACGGTGCGGAAGATTCGCTTGTTATAACACTGCTGTAAAGAGCTTTAAAGGCTTTGATCCTTAATATACGCCTATTCAACATATTTCAGTAAAATTTTCGCAAAGATAAGTCCAAATTCAGAAAAAACCTTAACTTTGTCAATATAATATTAAACAGAAAGCACTATGTATCGTGAGGATTATGACGGAGCAAACGCTCAGGAGAAAAACGGCGAGGATGTATTCTCAAAGCCAGTCAGAGCCGGTAAGCGCACCTATTTCTTTGATGTAAAGGCGACTAAGGGCAATGACTTTTACCTGACAATCACCGAAAGCAAGAGAAAAGTTGAGAGAGACGGACGCTTCTCATACGACAAGCACAAGATTTTCCTTTACAAGGAAGATTTCCAGAAATTCACTGAAGGCCTCGAGGAGGTAATCGCTTATGTCAAGGCCAACTGCGCATATGAAGTGGTCGAGAAGAAGGAAGGCGACAACTTCTCTGAGGTAAATTTCGAAGAACTTTAAACTACCATAAAATGGCGATATCAAAAGGTAAGAAAGCGATGATAATCTCCTCGCTTATTCTTGCGGTATTATTATTCATGGCCGGAGAATTCTTCTTCAGGTACTATTTTGTATTCGGCGAGGGCGTCAAGGCCGGCGAGCTGAACAGGATAGTTTACAAAGGATATGTCTTCAAGACCTACGAGGGATACATCATCCAGTCAGGTTTCAAGAGTAACGCGGCGGCGGGTAAGACCGGAGTGGTAAACTCGATCGAGTTCGCTTTCAGCGTCGAGGACAAGGCCGTAGCTGATTCTCTTATGTACCACTGCGGAGGCCGCCAGGTCGAGCTCCATTACAAAGAGTACAAAGGAGCGCGCCCTCGGAGAGGAAAGGAGAAGTTCACCGTCGACAAGATCGTAGCGGTCCACTAAACCGTCAATCACTATGAGAAGAATATTCTTAACCATAGCGGTCGCGTCACTGTCAATTATCGCCTCCGCACAGGAGGGCGTGCTGAAAAGTCACCCCGCGAATCCTTCGGAAGGGAAGATTCTATCCATGAGCGAGACTATTCTCAGTAGAGAACTATCCCCCGCTCTTGATAACTACACATTCTACGACGGAAGTCTTATTGTCTATAAGGACAAAAAATGGAGGACTGACTCTGGCGAAGAGTTCAAGCCTGCTCCAAGAAAATGGTATGTCCAGGAAAAGGACGGGGCCATATTTCTTAGCGACAAAAGCGGAGAGCAGGTAAAAAAAATCGCCGGCGAAGACATTGACGGGATAGTCTATGGAAAGAGCGTGAGCCGAAACGAGTTCGGCATCGAAGGTGGTATATTCATCAGCCCTGACAGCACAAAGATAGCTTTCTACCGTAAGGACGAGACAAGGGTGAGCAAATTTCCCCTTCTTGACATCACAAGCCGCACAGGCACCCTTAAGGAAATCCGTTACCCTATGGCGGGAATGGACTCCGAGCTTATCACCCTCGGCGTTTACGACATCGAGTCAGAATCGACCGTCTACCTTGATGTCGATGATTTCACCCAGGAAAGATACTTGACGACCGTCACATGGACTCCGGACAGCAAGAAAATCTGCGTCCAGGTCATGGACAGAGCCCAGAAGAACATCCATTTCAATGTCTATGACGCCGCTGACGGAAAATTCCTCAAGACCGTCCTCACCGAGTCCAACGACAAATATGTGGAGCCTCGAGACAAAGAGGTCTGGTTTCTCAAAGGCAGCGACACCCGTTTCATTTACCGCACTGACAACCGTGACGGATACAGAAATCTCTACCTTTGCGACCTTGAAGGCAATGTCGAGAGATTGACCAAGGTGGACGCGGAAGTCCAGTATGTGGGCAATGACGGGCAGTGGGTATGGTACACTTCGGCGGAGGTCTCCCCTATCGAGAACCATCTTTTCAGAGTCAGCGTGGCCACAAAGCCGAAGAAAGGGCGTAAGGCGGCGCACATCGTCGAGCGTCTGAGCTTCGAGACAGGCTGGCATGACATAGAGATGGCTTCCGACTGCTCATGCTATATCGACCGTTGGAGCAGTCTTAACTTCCCGGGGCAGATAGACCTCAAGACTCCGGACGGAAAGACTATCAAGACCCTCTGCAAGGCGGAAGACCCGACAAAAGACTACGCCTATACCCAGATTGACCTCGGAACGGTGAAGAGCGCTGACGGCAAGTGGGACAACTACTACCGTCTCATCAAACCTAAAGACTTCGACCCTTCTAAGAAATACCCTACTATTATATATGTATATGGTGGGCCTCATTCTCAGATGGTCCAGGATAAATGGCTTGGTCAACTTAGGCGTTGGGAGATGTACATGGCCCAGAGAGGCTATCTTGTCTATGTCCAGGACAACCGCGGAACTGACAACAGAGGCTCCGAGTTCGAGAAGGCGATATGGCATTACTGCGGACAATGCGAGATGGCCGACCAGATGGAAGGAGTCAAGATGCTCATGAATCTCCCATATGTAGATAAGGACAGAATAGGCGTTCATGGTTGGAGCTATGGCGGATTTATGACAATATCCCTTATCACCAACTACCCTGAAGTGTTCAAGGTGGGAGTCGCCGGAGGTCCGGTCATCGACTGGAAGTGGTACGAGGTTATGTACGGCGAGAGATACATGGGAACTCCGCAGGACAACGAGGCAGGGTTCGCGAAGACAAGCCTCATCGCAAAAGCGAAAGATTTGAAAGGAAAGCTGCTGATATGTCAGGGAGCGATTGACAACACCGTCGTCTGGCAGCACAGCCTTAACTTTATACAAGAATGTATTGATCAGGATATACAGGTAGATTATTTCCCTTATCCAGTAGCCGAGCATAACGTCTTCGGCAAAAACAGAGTCCATCTCATGGATAAGGTCAGCCTCTACTTTGAGGACTACCTATAAATAAAACATCGGTCGCATCACTGCGTCCGATGTCCGATCAGAAAAAATTAGAATTGAAAGTGTGTGTTGTGTGTGCCGTGAATGTTTCCATTCACAAGTGCAAATATACAACATATTACTTGGAAATAATTGCAAAATTTCTACATATTATGTCAATTATTTCCAAAATATGGTAAATAAAGTCAGTTTACAGGTATATGTTGGTAATGAAATTAACCAGTGAGTCGCTGAAAGAAGTCATCGCTCACTCACCAAAAGAGATTTACAAGACTAAAGGGACATTGATGTCAATATCTTGTAGCGAAGGATGGTGCAAGTTCAAAGTAGACAATGGAGAGGAATTCTCCATGAAAAAAAATGACTGCATTCATTATGGCTACGAGATAAATATAGTTTGGGCGACAGTGTCTGACGATTTCGAAGCATGGGCATTGATATGCCAATATGATGAGATCGAGTCAATGGATGACGCTGAACTGAAGATAGACCTTAACCGTCTTGTATTCCGTCCAAGAGTAATTTCATTGGACGACGACACCATGGAGGCCTGCGCTTTTATTTCCAAACGCATGTATGCGCTAGTGCAGAAAGGTGACTCTGTAAGTCTCGCTATGACAAAGCACTATATCAAAATTCTCATTTGCGGAGCCTCCGCGCTGTTAAGAAAACTAGGTGTCAACACGACAGAGACCAAGCGCGAACACATCATATCAGATAAATTCATCGATCTGGTCAGCGAGAATTTCAAACAAAGCAGGAAAGAGAATTTCTATGCGGACCTTCTGGGAATCAACCCTAAATACCTGACAATAGTTGTAAAGAAAGCGACCGGACGGGCACCTTGCGAATGGATTGATGACTATAATCTATACTATATCAAGAAACAATTAGCCAACAAAAGCATCTCTGTCCAGGAAATTTGTTACGAACTTGACTTCGCCACCCCGTCACACTTCACGAAGTTCTTCAAAGATAAGACAGGAATGACGCCAAGTACCTACAGGAAACAGCTTGAAAACATATAATCAAAAAGCGAGAATCAGTTGATTCTCGCTTTTGCGTATTCCAATGTGACGTGGAATGTATCTTGCTCCGTAGAAGGAGCCTCATACATGGCGTCTGTCATGATCTGCTCACATATTCCCCTGAGTCCTCGAGCTCCGAGCTTTTTCTCGACTGATGTCTGGACGATGAAATCCAGCACTTCAGGATCGACAACAAGTTTCTTTCCGTCAAGCTCGAACATCTTATGATACTGTCGCATCAAAGCGTTCTTCGGCTCTGTGAGAATACGTTTAAGAGCCTCTGAGTCAAGCTGGTCCAGATATGTCACGACAGGAAGTCGTCCTATGATCTCAGGAATGAGACCATACGAGCGAAGATCCTGAGCATTGACATACTGGAGAAGATTCTCCTTGTCAACGGCCTTTACGTTACCCGCTCCATAACCGATGACCTGAGTGTTCATCCTCTGGGCTATCTTGCGCTCGATTCCCTCGAAGGCTCCTCCGCAAATAAAGAGGATATTCTGGGTGTTCACGTGAATGAACTCCTGCTCAGGATGCTTTCTGCCTCCCTTAGGCGGGACATTGACGACTGTTCCCTCAAGTAGCTTGAGCATCGCCTGCTGTACTCCCTCACCGGATACATCCCTGGTGATAGAAGGATTGTCGCTCTTGCGGGCTATCTTATCGAGTTCGTCGATAAATACTATTCCCCTCTCCGCTCTTTCAAGGTCGAAATCAGCCTCCTGGAGAAGTCTTGTCAAGATGCTCTCGACATCCTCTCCGACATAACCGGCCTCAGTCAGGACAGTAGCGTCGACAATAGCGAAAGGAACGTCGAGCAACTTAGCGATAGTTCTCGCCATCAGGGTCTTACCTGTACCTGTAGGACCGACCATAAGGACATTTGACTTCTCAAGTTCGAGAGAATCGTCCTTCTTGTCAGAATCCAGGTTGGCGTTAACCCTCTTGTAGTGGTTATATACCGCCACGCTCAAAAGTCTCTTCGCTCTGTCCTGGCCGATCACATACTCATCAAGGGCCGCATGTATCTCCTTTGGCTTAAGAATTTTCTTCGAAGTCTTGGAAGAGTGTGACTTATAGCCTCTTGGAGCGTTGGCTTGAAGATATTCTCCGGCCATCTTGACGCAATCACTGCATATACATGCGCCGTTGTTACCGCGGAGCAGGACCGGGACCTCGGCCTCGGACCTGCCGCAGAACATACATTGTTCTAATGTCTTCTTAGCCATTACTTTTTCTTGAGGATTTCATCCACCATTCCATACTCTTTCGCCTCCTGAGCCGTCATCCAGAAGTCACGGTCAGCGTCAGCGGCGATTTTCTCCACGCTCTGACCTGAGTGCTCAGAGATGATACGATAGAGTTCCTCCTTTGTCTTGAGAATCTCTCGCGCGGCTATCTCGATGTCGGAAGCCTGTCCTCTCGCGCCACCCAAAGGCTGATGAATCAGCACCTTTGAAGGTGGGAGAGCGGACCTCTTGCCAGCGGCGCCGGCGCAAAGGAGCACTGAACCCATAGAAGCCGCCATGCCCGTACAGATAGTAGCGACATCAGGCTCGATGAGCTGCATAGTATCGTAGATACCAAGGCCCGACGATACCTGTCCGCCAGGAGTGTTAAGGTAGAGCGAGATGTCTGCCTGAGGGTCTGTCGAAGCCAAGAAAAGCAACTGAGCCTGTACGACATTGGCAACCTCGTCATCTATCGGACAACCGAGGAAAATAATGCGGTCAAGCAAAAGGCGGCTGAACACATCGAGTGAAACGGCGTTGAGTTTTCTCTCCTCTATGATATAAGGACTGATTGAGGAAGAGACATAGTTTCTGTAACCGTCCAGGGTCAGAGAGCTGACCCCGGCGTTACAGCGTGCGAATTTTTCGAAATCTTTTCCTGTCATTATTAAGCGAGTTCACGGAACTTAGCGACCGTGATTGATTTTTTCTTCATAGAAACCACTTCACGTACAGCGGCGAGAGTCTTCTCGTTCTCAACCTGCTCAACGATGCGGCGGCTCTCCTTCTCCTGTGAGAGGATGCTCTTAGCGAAGCTCTCGAGCTGCTCGTCAGGAACGTTGTTCATACCGTACATAGCGAACTGATATGCGGCGTAACCCTTAGCGCTTGCCATAAGGTCAGCTTCCTCAACCTTGACTGAGTATTTCTCCATAGCCCACTCACGGATAAGCTGCCACTTGTAGTCCTCAACGAACATAGGCCACTCCTTCTCGATCTCCTCCATGGTGAACTTGCCGTCATTAGCGACGAAGATCCATCTCTTGAGGAACTTCTCAGGAATCTCAAGACCAGCCTTAGCTACGAGGTAGTCCTTGAGGTCCTTCTGGAAGCGATAGTCAGCCTCACGGGCGTACTCAGCCTTGAGTCTCTCCTCAATCTGAGCGTCGAACTCATCCTCGCTCTTGACAACACCCTCACCGAAGATCTTATCGAAAGTCTCCTGGCATACAGGAGCGTCAACAAAGGTCTTGACGTTCTTGACAGTCACGGTGAACTCAGGGTTAAGGGTAGCGAGATCCT
>JAKSJJ010000065.1 GCA_024398335.1 Bacteroidales bacterium
TGACGTCCTTGTCCAATTTATATGAAGGTATGCCGTAACGGAGCATTCCGCCAGGTTCCTCGTTCTTCTCGAAGACTGTCGGAGAGTATCCCATCGTGGCGAGATAGTACGCGCATGAAAGACCTGCCGGACCTCCGCCTATGATGGCTATCTTCTCCTTCCAAGGCCCGCGGTTCGAGCCTATGACTATTTGAGGAATGAAACGGGTCTCGGCCTTGAGGTCTTGCTCTGCGATGAATTTCTTGACGGCGTCGATGGCGATAGGCTGGTCGATCGTGCCTCGAGTACATGCGTCCTCACAGCGGCGGTTACAGATTCGTCCGCAGACCGCAGGGAACGGATTCTCGCGTTTGATGAGCTCGAGGGCCTCTGTGTATTTTCCTTCGGCGGCTTTCTTGAGATAGCCCTGGACCGCGATGTGGGCGGGACATGCTGTCTTACAAGGAGCGGTTCCGGTAGGGTAGCAGTTGATACGGTTCTTGTCTCGGTAGTCCTCGTCCCATTTGTGAGGCCCCCAAGTGTGGTTGTCAGGAAGCTCGTGGCGAGGGTATTCGATCTCTCCGTGCTTGGTGCAGAGCTTCTGTCCGAGCTTGACGGCGCCGGCAGGGCAGTACTCGACGCAGCGGCCGCAGGCGACACACTTGTCTTTCTCGACTTTGGCGACATAGGCGCTGCGGGACATGTTAGGGGTGTTGAACAACTGTGAGGTGCGAAGGGCGTTGCATATCTTCACGTTACAGTTGCATATGGCGAAGATCTTGTTCTCGCCGTCGATGTTAGTTATCTGATGGACGAAGCCATTGTCTTCGGCGCGTTTGAAAATCTCCATGGCCTCGTCGTAGGTGATGGCGCGTCCTCGGCCGGTCTCGACGCAGTAGTCCGCCATGTCTCCGACGGCGATACACCAGTCGCGGAAGTCGTCAGCGCAGCCTTCGTCCAGTTTCTTGCGGCCGTGGCGGCATGAGCATATAGACGCTCCGATGTGGCCTTCGTACTTTTTCAGCCAGTATGAGATATGTTCTATGTCGATGGTGCCGTTCTCCATGCTTATGGCTTTCTCCACAGGGATGACATGCATGCCGATGCCGGCGCCTCCCAGAGGTACCATAGGCGTCACCTTCTCGAGAGGAAGGAAGGTCATGCGCTCGAAGAACATCGCGAGCTCCGGATGTTTGTTCATCAGCTCGACGCTCATGTTCGTGTACTCGCCTGAGCCAGGGACGAACAGAGGAACCCAGTATTCACGGTCTTCTCTTGTGTAGGTGGTTCCAGGGATAGGGCCGTCCTTGGTGTATTTGTCGCCGTAGTCATACTCTATAAGTCCGAAGATGGCGAGCTGGTCCAGCAGGGCGGTGAACTCTTCGTCGGAAGGGCGGTAATGCTTCGCGCGGTTCCACTCCAGGAGTTCAGCGTATTTATGGTGCTCTCGTACGACAAGGGCTTTCTTTGAGACCATGTCAAGAAGCAGATGAAGGGCGGCTTCTCTTGTGACCGGGTCCATCTCATCTTCGAAGATACATGCGAATCCCCAGTACTCAGGGTCATCTGTGGTGATGCCCTTTATCTTGCCTGGTACGCGGTCCGTGATCTTTCGTACGAGTTTGAGAAGCTTCGGGTTAGGGTTCTTGTCGCCTTTGTGCTTAGGGACGAACCTTGTTGACATTTCTGGCATAGCGTTATGTCGTTAGTTGTTTTTCCAATCGTTTACTTGCTCGAGCAGCCACTGGGCGAAAACGTCCACTCCCTCGCCGGTCTTGGCGCAGATAGGGATGACCGTCGCCTTCGGGTTGCGCATGTGGATGTACTCGGTACATTTTTCAAGGTCGAAGTCAAAATATGGCATGACGTCAATCTTGTTGATGACCACTACATCGCAAATGGAGAACATTAGGGGATATTTCAAAGGCTTGTCATGGCCTTCGGGCACGGAGAGAATCATGGCGTTCTTGCAACTGCCGGTGTCAAACTCGGCGGGACAGACAAGGTTTCCCACATTTTCGAGTATGGCGAGGTCGGTGTCGGCGAGGGTCAGGTTGTCAAGTCCTTGCCTTGTCATTTCGGCGTCAAGGTGACACATGCCTCCGGTGTGAAGCTGGATAGACTCGATGCCTGTGGCCTCCTTTATCTTTATGGCGTCTACGTCGCTGTCGATGTCCGCCTCCATGACCGACACTCTGATTTTGTCCTTAAGACGGTTGATTGTCTGTATAAGGGTCGTTGTCTTTCCGCTGCCTGGCGAAGACATGAGGTTCAGAAGGAACACTCCCTTCTCTTTCAATTCTTTTCTCAGCAAGTCAGCGTCCTGCTCGTTATCCGCGAAGACGCTTTTCTTGATCTCGATGACTTTTACTTTGTCCATTAGTTTAGTGTTGTTACTCTACAAAGTTAATAAAAATCACGATTGTACAATAGAAACAACAGATTTTCATATCTTTGTTCTTTCGAAAAAATGTGATAAAAATGAAACTCAAAACTGTTTTCGAGGCGTTGCTCGTGATGTCAGTGATGCTTGCCTCATGCGAGAAGGATTCCTCCAAGAAACACGGTGCTAATGGGCATGAGTGGGTCGATTTGGGCCTCTCGGTGAAGTGGGCGACTTGTAATGTGGGGGCTTCAAAGCCGGAATATAACGGCTGGTATTATCAGTGGGCCGGCATTCAGGATGTCTCAGACACCAAAAACGATCTGTGTTGGGCGAATTGCCCTTACCATACAGGTTCTGATCCTGATACGGACTGGACAAAGTATGTGCCATCTCTTGATAACCATCTTGTCCTCGATCCGGATGATGATGTAGCCAGCGTCGAATGGAAAGGTGGCTGGCGCATGCCTACTTATGAAGAGTGGGTTGAGTTGATGGACAAGAGTAATTGTTCGTGGATGTGGACTTCAATCAACGATGTATATGGCTATAAGGTAGTGTCCAGGAAGCCTGGCTATATCGGCAATTGGATATTCCTGCCTGCTGCCGGCTTGCGTGAAGGGAAAAACCTTAAATACGATGGGAAAAGGGGCATCTACTGGTCTTCGTCCCTCGAAACGGATTCGCCTTACAACGGCCACATCGCTGAGTTTCATTCGGACGATTTCTATATGGGGGGCATGTTCCGCTTTTACGGGTATTCTGTCCGTCCGGTTTCGGATTGACGGCCTTTCGGTTTAGCCCAAAATATTTAGGCCTTCGGGATGTTCTCGGCACAAAATGGGCTTCCGGGTGGCAGAATCGTCTGAATTTCATGTTTTTGCCACAAATCGAGGCTTTTTGTGGCGGGAGGGGTGCCTTGGACAGTGAATTCTCGTTATATTTGGTAAAATTTTGATATCCGCTATGAAATTCTCGCATCTTTTTCTCCCGACGCTCACGCTTTCGGCGCTTACGCTTTTGACTCTCGCCTCATGCGGCGTGAACAGTTCTAAGACTGCACGTCAGGAATTCGCCCAAGCCGCCCAGAAAGACACGGCTGTCGTTTACTTTATCAAGGAGATTACTCCTGAAAATCTCGTGAAGCTTTATGACGCCCTCGGAGTCACTCCGCAGGGAAAGGTCGCTGTGAAGATCAGCACAGGTGAGGCCGGCGGACATAATTACCTTAAGCCAGAGCTCATCGGAGGACTTGTCTCGAAAGTGAACGGCACTATCGTAGAGTGTAATACGGCGTATCCCGGCAAGCGCATGACGACTGAATCTCATCTTAAAGTCATTGAGGAGCATGGGTTTACAGCGATAGCGTCTGTCGAGATCATGGATGCGGAAGGGGAGATCAAGATTCCTGTCGTCGACTCTACATGGATCAAGTATGATAAGGTAGGAGCCGGCGTCGCGAATTATGATTTCATGATTGACCTGGCTCATTTCAAGGGTCATGGCATGGGAGGCTTCGGCGGCGTTTTGAAGAATCTTTCCATCGGAGTCGCCTCCGCTTCGGGCAAGGCGTACATCCATTCCGCCGGCACGACTCAGAGCAAGGCTCTTATGTGGACTCATCTGCCAAAAGGCTGGACTAAGAAGCCTGAGAACAACGATCCTTTCATCGAGGCGATGGCCGCTGCCGCCCAGGCTGTGCATAATTTTTACAACGCGAAGGAGGGTATCGTCTATATCAATGTGATGAATAATCTTTCTGTGGATTGCGACTGTGTGCCTCATCCAGCTGAGCCTCTTATGCTCGACAGAGGAATGATGGCGTCTTTGGACCCTGTGGCAGGGGATAAGGCTTGTCTGGATGTGGTGTGCGGAAGCGTCGCCAGCGAAGGGGACGATAATGGCCCTTTGACAGAGCGCATCAACTCCCGCCATGGCACCCACATCGTCGAATACGGCGAGAAGATAGGCCTTGGCACAATGACCTACAAAATCATCGAAATCGAATAATTCTGTATTCTGAATAAAGGGATAAATCCGTATATTCGCGTCGGATTATGGTAACGGGGCGGGGTGCTCCTCCGTCCGTTTGAAAAGGGAACCAGGTGCGAAACCTGGGCTGTGCCCGCAGCTGTAAGTTCATCCTATTCTTTCCGGATTCTATGCCACTGTCAGGCTTTTTTGCGCCAGACGGGAAGGCCCGGAAAAGAGAACAAGCCAGAAGACCTGCCATAGTCAAATCCCACAATCAAGGCTCGGGGTCAAGCCTTTAAGTGAATGGTACGATGCAGTTCGCGACTTTTATCCTTGCCGCGGTCCTCTCTTTGGGACCCACCACGCCCGTGTCTGATACTTTAGACGCGGCCGGTATTGTCGTGAACGGGCATGTCCTCGGGGCGCCATACTCCAGCGAAGGTACTCTTCGCTCGAGCGGGAGTGAGCAGATAGAAAGGCTCGGAGCCCGTCGTCTGGAGGAACTTCTGCGAACGTATGCGGGTGTGGGCGTGAAGGATTACGGCGGCATAGGAGGCATGAAGACGGTGTCGATCCGTGATTTCTCGAGCCATCACACCAGCGTTCTCTACGACGGCATGGCCCTTGGCGACGCGGCGAGCGGTCAGGTGGATATCAGCCGGTTCAGTCTGGAGAATGTCGGGAGCGTCAGCGTCAGCATCGGGGCGTCTGACGACATATTTCAATGGGCGAAGGAGGCCCTCAGCGCGGGTACTCTCAGAATAGAGTCCGCGGTCCCTGATTTTTCAAGGTCGAATACACATCTCAGCGTAGGACTCCAGGGCGGATCTTGGCTTACTTTTGAGCCGTATCTGATTTTCAACCAGAAACTTAGCTCGAAGTGGCGCATGTCCGCAGGAAGTCAGTTTCTTTATTCGAGGGGCGATTATACCTATACGATGCCGGAAAGCGGGGATGCTCTCAAGCGTTATCGCAGGGAGGGTTCGGGGGTATTTTCATTTACGCCATCGCTGGGCTTTGACGGGGATCTCGGGGCCAAGGGTAAATTCTCTTTCAAGGCTAATTATCACGACAGCTCCCGGGGTCTTCCAGGGGCGGTGATTCTTTATACACAGAATCCGACGGAGCATCTTTGGGAGCGAGATCTTGTCTGCGATTTCTCGTATTCGAAGAATTTTATTCTGCGAGAGGGCGGCCCTGCGGGAAAGTTCAAATTGTCGGTGGGGTACTCTATGAATTGGGACAGGTACACGGATACAGACCAGAAGTATATCATTCCTGTCGATGACCGCTATCTGAGTCAGAGGTGGAACATTCGTGGAGTCTGCCTTTTCCCTCAGGTCGGGCGTTTTTCTTTCAGCCTGGCGCAAGATCTTTTCATCGACCACCTCGACGATAATCTTAATGATTGTCCTTTCCCTACAAGGGAGACGTCATATACATGTTTTTCGGCGCGCTACCGTTCTCCGAAGCTAGTGGCCGTGGTCTCTTTGGCGGGCGTTATGGCCTTTGAGCAGCTGCGAGGCGAAATCGGCTCGCAGGCGGTTCCTTTTAGGTGGAGACTCTCGCCGTCTGCCTTTGTCTGTTGGCGTCCGGCTCAATTCTTAAGGCTTCGCATGAGCGTTCGCGACGGCTACCGCCTCCCGACATTCAATGACCTTTATTACAGTAAAATAGGCACATCTGACCTTCGCCCGGAAAGGGCTTTGCAGTCGAGCCTGGGCGCTTCCTTTGAGTACAGCGCCGGAGGCTTCCGTATGACTTACGATGTCGATGGATATTTCAATTATGTAAAGGATAAGATTGTCGCCTCGCCAAGTCTTTTCATTTGGAAAATGCGCAATCTGGGGAAAGTGATGATGGCAGGTTGCGACAATGTGCTGACGCTCTCGTACAGGGTCGCCCCGTGGATGAACCTATCCTCCGCCCTCTCTTATTCCTACCAATGGGCCGTCGATGTGTCCAACCCTTCCGCAAAAAACTACGCCCACCAGATACCTTATTCGCCTCGCCATAGCGGAAACGCCAATTTCAGTATATGCACCGACTGGGTCGATCTGTCATACACTCTCTGTGCCGTCGGTCGTCGATATACGATGGGGGAGAATATCCCTGAAAACGCCGTGGGAGGCTATCTGGACCATGGCTTGACCATTGGACACACCTTCCATTTCGCCCAAATATATTCTATCCGAGTATGGCTCGACGCCTTGAATCTCGCGAACGTGAATTATGAGGTGATAAAAAGTTACCCTATGCCTGGACGACAACTTCGTGGCGGGGTGAAATTCTCTTTCTGAAACAACTATAAATCTATACAACAATGAAGAAAAAAATTTTTGCATTTGTCTTTGCGGCCGCTGCTCTTTTCGCCGCTTCTTGCTCTAGGGAAAATGTCCCACAGGGTCCTGATGTGTTGAATCTGCCTGATATGAAACTGCTTGTTTTGAATAACGGCTCTTTCAATAAGAACAACAGTTCCGTCTCCTATTATATCCAGGAGAACCGCTCGCTGACTTCTATCGGTTCGCTTTTTAAAAAGACTAATGGTCAGGGACTTGGCGACACCGCCCAGGATTTGATTCAGGTCGGGAAGAACTATTGGATCTCGGTCAATGTCTCCAAGGTCATTCATGTCATAGCGCCGGACTTCAAACTCGTGAAGACCATAAAGGTTGTAGAAGCGGGCGTTGAGCTCTCGCCTCGTTATATGTGCGTGGAGGGCGGATATGTATATGTGACTATGTATGAAGGATATCTGGCTAAGATAAATGCTGAGACCTTTGAGTATGAAGTCATCCCTGTGGGGCCGAACCCTGACGCTGTCGTCGCGCCGCAGGGCCAACTTTATGTTGCTGCTTCCGGCGGTTTGCCGGCGGTGCTGAATGATGAGGTTGATGTTGTTGACATCGCTTCTTTCTCTGTCGAGAAACACCTCAAGGTCAACGTCAATCCTTCGCTTCTGGCTGTTGCTCCATCAGGAAATTCCCTCTATGTCTATTCTTTTGGAAACTATGCGGAAAAGCCTGCGAAAGTCGAGCGTGTGGCGCTCTCTGACGGGAGCGTAAGCGACATCCTCGAAGGTCTGAGCGGGGCTCCGGTGTCTATCGCGATGGGCGCTGACGGGAAGCTTCTCGTGCTGATGGGAGGATATGCCCCTGACTGGTCTCCGCTTCCTGGGCAGGTCTATGCCTACGATACAAAGAAAGAGGCTATGGAGGGCTCGCTCTACACCTATCCTGTCGCTAACGCTTACTCTCTTTCCGCTGACGCCTCGAAGGGCTATATTTTCATTGGCGTGAGCGACTATGTGAATACTGGCGACGTGCAGGTTCTGGATAAGGCAGGAAAGCCTCTGGGACATTTCAGCGCTTCCGGTATCAATCCTATTAAAGTGATGATGGTTAAATAGTTATGCTGCTCAGTATATTATATGTGATCCTCTGTGGCGTGGCTCTTCCTATAGGTGGAGTGCAGATGCAGTATCTTTGGCGAAACCAGCTCGGGGACATCTATTCCCTGGGCCTTGGAAGCGCCGCCTGCCTTGGGGCCGCCACCGCTACAATGACGGGCTGGTGCTCGCTGACTGTCGGCGCTTTTGTCTGCCAGATGGTCTGCGCTGTCCTGGTGTCGGCCATCGCTATAAAGATGAGCACGTCCAAGCTTATCACTTTCGGTATTGTCTTTGGCACCTTCGTCGGTTCCCTTGGCACCATCGTCGTGACCAACGCACCTACGGGCGACCTTCTGAAGCAGTACTACCTTTGGGGAGCGGCTAACTTCCGCCTCGAAGGGGTGACGACGCTTGATATTGTCGTGAGTGTCCTTCTTTTCGCTGCCGGCATCGCCACCGCGTTCTTTTGCGCCAGGGCTTTAACCCGCCATTATAAGGGTGAGATAGAACTTCCGGGACTCGCCAGGGCGGGGATCCTGTTTATGGTCTCGGTGCTTGTCATGTCTGCTGTAAGTATTTGTGGAACAGTGGGTTTTATAAGTCTTGCCGTGCCTAATCTGGCCCGTGTGATACGCCGTCCGGACGATATAAGGGTGCAATATGCCTTGAGTGCCGCTATGGGTGTGGGCCTGCTGCTGATTACTTATGTCGTTGTGACCTTCTGCAATTTCGGCATATACCTTCCTGTCAGCGCGACGATGAGCCTGATAGCCCTTCCTTTGCTTCTTATCCTTGCCAAAAGAGA
>JAKSJJ010000066.1 GCA_024398335.1 Bacteroidales bacterium
CCCCTCAAGCATGAACTTCAGCAAAGGACCGCATTTCCCTGTACATGAAGGATAGAAACATCCCTGGGAACGCACCTCGCCTCGCCCTGAAGCGCCATACCAGAACTCCCCGAAAGCAAGAGGACGGTACCCGTTGGAGTAGGCGTACTGAAGCATCCTCGGAAGAGCACACTCGCCCGTCCCGCCCGGAGGAACAAGTCCCTGCTCAGCGAAGACCTGCTTAATGCTCCGGCTCTCCCCCTTCGCGTTAAAGACCACGAACTGCTCGAATATCCAATCCTGCAATTCCCTGGAAGCCTGAGATTTAGACTCGCCCACAGGCATGGCTGAAATCTGAGCCTCACGCCTTTTAAACTCTCCCTGAGGGTCCGCCAGGTCAAAAATCGGCGGAACAAAGCCCGTCACATGCGAGCGTCCACCGGCCAGGCCCGAGAACCCGTATAAAACCTTCATGCGATGAGAGTCAGAAGATATTTCCGAGCCGCTATCAAAGACCGAAGGGTCCTCAACAAGAAGAACACCGAGCATTTTCCCCTCGCGGAACAAAGCGTCCAGCTCCGGATCGGAGGCTATGCGTGAAATCAAACGCTCCGCCTCCTCCCGGACGAGAGGATGCGGAGTGTAACTGAAAGGATAAGTGAACTTACTGAAGTTCATCAGGAGCGTAAGTGAACGGACGCAGAGCAGGCTTATATGAGCAATACTCCTGCTCAGTGAAGAAGCGTCCAAGCTCGACCTTAGCGTTCTCGACAGAATCCGAGGTATGGACTACATTCTCCTGGTTACTCATCGAGTAATCCCCGCGGATTGTCCCGAAGGCGGCGTTACGCCCATTAGTCGAACCGGCCATGTCATGTACGACCCTAACCGCATCTACTCCCTCAACGCACATGAGCACCACGGGAGCGGCCTGCATCGAAGCCTTGATGTGTGGATAGAAAGGCTTGGCGACAAGATGGGAATAGTGCTGAGCCAAAACCTCATCACTAAGATAAGCCATCTTCATGGCACTGATAGTCAGTCCCTTACGTTCAAAACGGGTAATGATCTCGCCCATAATGCCGCGCTGAACGGCGCTAGGCTTTAAGATCACAAGCGTTCTTTCTGCTTCCATAACTAATTAATCTACAAACTGGGCACGTAGAGCGAGGAGCTTCTGGTCAGCGTCAGCACCCTTTGCGCCGAAATAAAACTTTATCTTAGGCTCAGTTCCTGAAGGACGGACAGACACGACATCTCCCGCCTCGCTGAAGAACTGAAGAACATTTGACTTAGGAAGACCTGTCTCCTCCGGCTTATCATAATCCACTACCTTGACGACAGGACTGCCGGCCAGAGCGGTAGGAGGGGCCTGCCTGAGGGAAGCCATGATAGCGGCGATCTCCTCGACACCTGATTTACCCTTGCGGACCAATGAGCAGAGGGACTCCTTACGATAGCCGTAAGTCTTATAAATCTCCTGCATGTACTGATAGAGGGTCATTCCCCTGTCTGCGCACCATGCCGCGCACTCAGCCACCATGATACAAGCCACTGGAGCGTCCTTGTCACGGACGAACTCGCCGATGTTGAATCCGTAGCTCTCCTCGCCGCCGCAGACGAACACGCTCTTGCCTTCGTTACGTTTGACGACCTCTGCGATATACTTGAATCCGGTCAGGACGTCGTAGGTCTTCACGCCGAACGACTCAGCGATCTCGCGGAGAAGTTCGCTTGTCACGATAGTCTTGACGATATATTGGTTGCCGTCAAGCTTGCCGAGCTCTTTCCAGCGGGTAAGGATATAGCTTGTCAGGATAGAGGCGGTCTGGTTTCCGTTCATGAGGACCATCTTGCCCTCGTTGTCACGTACGGCGATGCCGAGGCGGTCAGCGTCAGGGTCAGTAGCCATGACAAGGTCAGCGCCGACCTTATCAGCCTCTTCGAGCGCCATCTTGAGAGCCGACGGCTCCTCAGGGTTAGGCGACTGGACTGTAGGGAAATTTCCGTCGCTCACGTCCTGGTCATACACATGATATACATTCTTGAAACCGACTTTCTCAAGGGCGTTACGTGCGATACGAACGCCTGTTCCATGAAGCGGAGTATAGACGATCTTGAGATCAGAGTGACGCGCCACGCTCTCAGGGCTGAGAGTCAAAGAGCAGATATCCCTGAGGTATGCCTCATCGACGTCAGCGCCCATTGTCACGATCTCACCCTGTACGTCGTCAGCGCCAGGAGCGAACTTGACCATGGTAGGATCGGTGATAGCGTTGACCTCGGCCACGATGTCCTTATCCACAGGAGAAGTGATCTGTCCTCCGTCGCTCCAGAACACCTTGTAACCGTTGTACTCCTTAGGGTTGTGGGAAGCGGTGACCATCACTCCGGCGACAGCCTTCTTCAGACGTATAGCATAGCTGAGCTCAGGGGTAGGACGGAGATTGTCGAAGATAAACACGTCGATGCCGTTGGATGAAAGCACATCAGCGGTGATTCTCGCGAACTCCTTGCTGTTGTTGCGGCTGTCGTATGAGATACATACGCTGAGCTTGCCTGAGCAATGTTTCTTGATATAGTTGGCGAGACCCTGGGTGGCCATTCCGACGGTGTATTTGTTCATGCGGTTCGTACCCACGCCCATAACTCCGCGAAGTCCGCCTGTTCCGAACTCGAGATTGCGGTAGAACGCGTCCTCAAGACCGGCAGGGTCATTATTTCTTAAAATCAGAATCTCACCCTTTGTCTGCTGGTCATAGTTTCCGTCAAGCCAGCTCTGGGCTACTTTCATGTAATCTTGTGTCATAGTGTTTATATGTTTAGATTTATGTACTTACGGTTTTAATCTCAAGACTACAAATATAACAAAAAAAGAAGTATCTTTGACAACATGAGAAAAACCTTCGCGCAGATTCTTTCAGAAAGCTCTTCCAAGCAGCGCAAGTCCCTATCGGCGAAAGTTCCGCTATGGGCTGAGATCCCGTCATTGGAGCTGCCCACAGAGCTCTGTACGCAGCAATGCAGCTCCCAGGCCACGGCTATCTATAAGGCCGATGTAGTCACCGCGGCGAGCACGGGCGCGGAGCGTTTTTCCCGCGTCGCGGACCTTACCGGAGGGCTCGGAGTCGATAGTTGGTTCTTCGCCAGAGCCTTAAAGGACATCCCCGAGGCGAGGGTGCTCCACAATGAGATGAACGAAGAACTTTCCATGGCCGTAAGGCACAACTTCGAGGCCTTGGCAAAAGCCGGTCTTTTGACATGTCCCATCTCATTTGCGCCATGCGAGATCACCCCTCCGCCCGTAGAGGAAATACTCGAGAGTTTCAAGCCAGACACTGTCTTCATGGATCCCGCGAGGCGTTCAGCCGCCGGAGGAAAGGTCTTCCGTCTTCAGGACTGCTCGCCCAATGTGCTAGAGCTGCTCGGAAAGGTTTTCAGCCATTGCGAAAGGCTGGTGCTGAAGCTCTCTCCTATGGCGGATATAGACTTGATCGTCAGCGAGATAGAGAGCTCATTCGAATGTCATGGCAGCGAAGTTCATATCGTGGGCACTTCAGGGGAATGTAAGGAGCTTTTGCTGGTGGTGGAAGGCTCGGAGGCGAAGGACGAAGAGCAAATGAGAATCTTTGTCAGCGCGGATAGCAAGAGCGAGGGCGTTTTCAGTTTCAGTAAGGCGGATTCGCAAGGGGCGAAGGCGGCCTTTGTGTCGGAAGTCTCCCAGATTGAAATGTTGTTTGAGCCGAGCGCGGCTCTTCGCAAGAGCGGGGCGTTCAGTCTTATCAGTGAGCGATATAATCTGCCAGCCATCGGCTCCGGCGCGCATCTTTTCGCCTGCTCGAGGGCATTTTATGAGGCGGGCTTCCAGGACGGGAAGTTCGAGGGTTTGAGCGGGAAGTGGTTCGTTGTCGAAAGGATTGATCCTCTTTCTTCCGCCGTTCTCAAGAAATCGCCTTACAAAGGGGGTAAGTATGAAGTTAGCGCACGCGGCCTGCAGCTTTCTAGCGAGCAGCTTCGCATGCGCCTTGGTGTAAAGGTTTCTTCTGTGGACGGCAGAGAGCACATTTTCGGTCTTGGCAGCGATCGTCTGGGGAACCTCCTTCTTCAGTGTAAACTTGTTTAATACGAAGAAGTCAGAGGCGTGTCACTCCACTGAAAACGTTCCGTGACGCATCCTCTGACATTCTTCGGGATTAATTCATCAACAATTGTTCAGGAGGCAGAGGCGTGCCACTCCACTGAAAACGTTCCGTGGCGCATCCTCTGCCTCCTGAAAGAAAAATCTTGTTCTATTTACTTCCTGTATTTAGCAGGCATGGAGAAATGGTATGATACGCTCAGCGGAGTATCAACGTCAGTAAGGAAATTCTGGACATAGAAATTCACGTCAAACTCATTGATCCCAAGCGGAGCATTATTATCATAACCATTAATCGAGATAGTCAGTTCCTCACCCTCATTGATATAGATAAGACGCTGATAAACAACCTTCTCGCTACCAGGAGCCTTAGTCAAAGTAAGAGGGATAGAAGTATTATTCTTAACCTTGAAACTGACCTTCTTCTCTGAGTACTTGACGTCGCTGATAGTAAAGCACTGCTCGAAAAGCGGCTTGATATTAGCCTCAGTTCCATAGATGCAACCGTCGCAGAAGACAGCGGTGCGGCCAGCCATAAGAGCCTCCTTGATACCGGCCTCACTGCGCTCAGTGGCGAACACCAGAGTCATAGGCCTGTACTCCCCTCTCTCATAATCCACGAGCTGGAACATAGGCTTATGGCAGTCAGTTCCGGAAACAAGAGTCAGTCCCTTCTCGATAGCCCAATGAAAAGCCTCAGGATCATAACCGGTGAAACGGTTCACAATCTCGATGCCCTGCATATAACCGGCCTCGAGGACAGTCGTATGAATAGGCCACCAGATAGTCTCATTATTGGCCTGACGCTCCCAGTCAGGGTGATTCCACACGATGAATCCGCCCTGGTTCTTAGCCTCCTTCAGGCCTGCCATGATAGCGACCTCCTCCTTCTTGATAGGGTCCTTCACATTCTCACAAGCAGTCTCAGCGGCGATAGCCACAGCGTTTCCATCTGAGATAAACTGAGTGTTGAAATGGCCAGGGAACATATGCTTTCCACGGGTCAGCTCAGCTCCATGAATAACGATGATACCATATTTCTTAGCGGCCGCGGCGGCGAGCTCGTATGAAGTATTGCGGTCAACCTTATCTCCGTTGAAATACCCGTTATTCACCATTTTCTGGTGGCGGGTGTCACAATGGTCAGTGATTGAAAGAAAATCAAGACCGTCATAATCAGCCTCATCGACACGCACCGTAGGCCAGGTCGTATCATCAGAGAAAACAGTATGTACATGGAAATCGCCCTTGAGCGTCACATAACCAGGCACATCAGGGATAATAGCGCGGTGAGGAACAGTCGCTCCAAGAAGAAAGCTCACGCAAAGAGCGGAGATTGATAAAAGAACCTTTCTCATATTATTAGTGTTTAGTGATTATTTATCAAGAAGATAAGTACTCCAGAACTCATGGTCATACGCGGTGGAGTGGACAGCCTGATGACCCCTGTAGCCATGCATGCCGTCAGGATAGAGCATTAGCGAGAACTTCTTCTCCATCCTCTGCATAGCGCCGATGAGCTGGAGAGTATTCTGATAATGGACATTATCGTCCCCGGTGCCGTGGGTCAGGCGAAGCATCACCTTCTCCTTGCCCGCAGGAGTAAGGTCAAATCCGCAAGGATAGCCATTCACCCAATTCAGCACCGTAGCTATGCGGTAGCCCTCTGGATTATTCTGCGGAGTATCCATGAAACGCTCAGTATAATGAGTATCGTACAATGACCAGTCATAAACGCCGCCACCCGCGATGCCGTAACGGAAATACTCCGAAGCCTGGCAAAGGAGCATGACAGTGGTAGTGCCGCCAAAAGAGAAGCCCTCCACTCCGACCTTATCCTTATCAGCGTAAGGCATGGAAGTAATCCACTTCGCCCACTCGATATAATCCTTGATCTCCCACACGGTGAGCTGGCGATATGCCATATCCTCACCCTTTCGTCCGCAATGACCGGCCGAGCGAGGGTCCACGACAAGGTGTATGATATCATTTTCCGACCACCACTGATTTCTCTCATCAGGATATCTCCAGGAATCACGAACGTACGGAGTGTCAGGACCGCCGTACACCTCGAAATGAACAGGATATTTCTTGCCTTCGAACTGCTTGTAGCACGAAGCGTTGTTCGAGCATGAACGGCAAGACTTATTAGAAGCGTCAGAAGCCAGCACGCTAGGCCCATGACCAAGGGCCTTCTCCAAACTCTTAGGGAAAGTCACAAGGGCAGGAAGGCGAAGTCCATCAGGAGTGTACATGTAAACCTCCTGAGGCAGAGCGTATTTCGACGGATCGAACTGCGCTCCCGCGGCATCTGCGAGAACTGTACCGAGTTTCGCGCTAGCGATAGCCTGGGCGTTTTTCGCGGTATTCTTAGGACGGTTCACAGAGAAAAGAGCCACCTTGAACGGAGTTCTCGCATTAGAATACTTGGCGACGAAATATTTTCCGTCAGGCGAGAAAGAGACATCACGCACATCGTATGCGGGGTCGGTAAGCTCGCTGACATTCTGGTTGAAATCAGATTTATACAGGGCGTGGCGGATAGTGGAAGTGCGTTTCGCGGTGAAGAAAAGTTCACCGGCTTTCTCGTCCACACGAAGGATATTGATGTCCCAGTTCTCCCCGTCAGTCAATCTTTTAAGCACCGAGCCGTCGTAAGAGAGGAAATAAATCTGCTGCCAACCTGTCTCAAAGGCGCGTGCCATATAAAGGCCCTTGTCGGTAAAGATCACCTCCGTAATCCAATCCAGCCAGGTAGGATAATGCTCATGATAGATGACCCTGTGGCTTCCGTCATTCACGTTCACGGCGTGAACATCCAGATCCTGCTGAAGACGAGGCATGCGGCTGACGAAAAATTCCTCTCCGTCAGGACCCCAGAAAGGAGTTCCGAAATACTGGTCAAGTTTGTCGTCGAAATCCGCCCATACGATAGGAGCCTTAGCCTCCGCCCCGCTGAAGATATTCTTGTCGATACGGGCTATGCCTATCTTGACAGTAGGATTCTCCTGCCCTGCCTTAGGATAACGGGTAGCATTCCATGTGCCGCTCTGTCCGAAAGGAGAATATATTGGAAAAAGAGGCACTCTGGTATTGTCAAAGCGATAGAAACCTATTCTCTTGCTGTCAGGAGACCACCAGAAAGCGCGGTACTTTGAAGGCCTGCCGAAGATCTCCTCATAATACACCCATGAGGCGTAGCCGTTCAGGATAAGATCCGTTCCGTCGAAAGTGATGCGGCTCTCCTTTCCTGAGGCGATGTCCACGACATAAAGGTCGTTATTTCTTGTAAAAGCGAGCATGGTGCTGTCGGGAGAATATGTCAGATTGACCGCTCCAGCAGGATTGATAGGGAAAGAAGAGTATTTCTCCGGGGCGTTGACTCCCTGACGGCGCGCTCCCTTGCGGGCGTCATACACAAAGCCCTTCGCGTCAGTGAAACTGCCGTCGAAAGTGAAGGCCGCCTCCTTATCTGATATCCATTTCCATGCGGACGGAACCGCCTCAAACTCCTTCGCATTCATGAGCAGCGAGCTCACAAGAGCGAACATAATCACGCAGAATCTTCTCATATTACTTGAAATACTCATCCTTAAAATTCACCAGATAAACTTTCTCCACCGCCCTGGTGAACGCGGTGTACAACCATTTCAGATCCTCCGGGAGCAACATGTCCTCCCAGAAAGGATTATCTATGAAAACGCAGCTCCACTGTCCACCCTGCGATTTATGGCAGGTGATAGCGTTGGCGTATTTAAGCTGGAGGGCGTTATAGTACTTGTCCTCACGCACCTCCTTGTAACGCTTGGCCTTACTTGCGATGTGGGAATAATCGGCGTCAACCCCTTGATAGAGCATATTCTGTTGCTCGTACGTAAGCGACGCGCTCTCCGACTCCAAAGTGTCAAGCACCACCTTCGCCACTATCTCCTGGTCGTTGTAGTCAGGTAGCGAAAGTCGTGCCTGAGCGAAATGAAGGCCGTAACGCTCCTCGAAGCCGCTTATCTTCAATAATTTAGCAATATCACCATTAGCTATATAATCCGTTCCCTCGAGATCTTCCACGAACTGATAGCAGTTCTTGACGATCATGAGTTTATCGCCGCGGACCAGCCTTTCCTCCTTGAACTGCACGCTGGAGCGTATGCCCGCGTTATATCTATTCGCTCTTTTATTTGAGCGGCAAAGCACGATGGTGTCGTCCTCTCCATATTTAGAGAAAGCCTGGCTAAGGCAATCAATCAACTCGCCTCCAGTTATCCTCTCGACCTCAGGATAGTTCTTCGCGTCAAGACGCAAATCCGTTATCTCTATAGGCTCCCCTCCCGGTTCATAGTTAAAACCGCTGTCATCCGAGCACGAAATCTCCGTTATCAGATGG
>JAKSJJ010000067.1 GCA_024398335.1 Bacteroidales bacterium
CGGAACGCCTCGTCGTCCCTGACATTCGTAATCAGTTTGAAATAGGACATCATGTCCTTGACCTCCTGACGGTCGAAGAAGGAATGACCCGAATATATCCTGTAAGGAATATTTCTAAGACGCAGTTGCTCCTCCAGCGAGCGGGACTGATTATTGACCCTATAAAGAATGGCGAAGTCCTTGTACTGAGCCTTGTCCACTCCAATACGTCGTATTATTTCCGACACTACCTGAGAAGATTCGTCCTTCTCCGTGAAAGCATTGATAAGCTTTATTTTCTCTCCTTTCTCGCCTTCGGAATAACACTTCTTCGGAATCCTTCCTGTGTTCTTCTCTATCAATGAGTTGGAGGCGTCAACTATGGTTGAAGTGGACCTGTAGTTTCGCTCCAGGCGGAAAAGTTTCGCCCCCGGGAAATCCTTCTGGAAATTCAGGATATTACTGATGTCAGCTCCTCGGAAAGCGTAAATGGACTGGGACTCATCCCCCACGACACATAGGTTATGATGCCGCTGGCTAAGCTTCATCAAAATCCTGTACTGGACATTGTTCGTGTCCTGGTACTCGTCCACGAGCAGATAGTCAAAACGGGATGATATCTCCTCAAGTGCATTGGGAGCTTCATGGAAGAGAATGACCATATTCATCAAGATATCGTCAAAGTCCATGACCCCTGACGCACGGCACCTTTTCCAATAATTGAGATATATGTCCACGATACGAGGCATTTTTCTTTGCGCATCCTTGGCGATAGCATTCGCCGACGCGGCATACTTAATAGGATCGACCATCCTGTTTTTCGCCTCCGAGATCCTTGATAGCACATCCTTAGGTTTATACACTTTCTCATCCATGCCCATATCCTTTATGATATGCTTGATCAGCGTAGTGGAGTCGTTCTGGTCATAAATGGTGAAATCCTTCGGATAGTTCAACACTTCCGCATAGTCACGCAAGAAACGTATGAACACCGAATGGAAGGTGCCCATACATATTTTTCTAGCGTTATTCTGGCCTACCATGAGGGCTATTCGCTCCTTCATCTCGCCAGCCGCTTTCTTAGTAAATGTGAGGGATAGAATACGGGACGGATCACATCCCCTCTCTATCAGATAAGCGATCCTGCTCGTAAGGACCCTTGTCTTTCCCGATCCGGCGCCGGCTACTATAAGCACCGGCCCGTCTACACTGCTGACAGCGTTTCTCTGCTCACTGTTCAGCCCTTCAAAAATCGCACTTGCATTATCTGTCATAACGACTGCGAAATTACGAAAAAAATGTGTATCTTCGCAGCGCGTTAAAAGAAAACTCATAACAGTTTAATAAATGTCAAACAAAATCCAATTGAAACACGGTCTGGACATCCCTATTTCGGGAATGGCAGACAAGGTGACCAAGAAGGTGATGATCCCCGGAACAGTCGTCATCAAGCCATCTGATTTCAGAGGTCTGAAGGCTAGACTCCTTGTCAAGGAGGGCGACACCGTCCTCGCCGGCTCACCAGTATTGGCAGCAAAGGAAAACCCTGACATCCTCTTCACTTCACCGGTCAGCGGCGTTGTCACTGAGGTAGTCAGAGGCGAGAAAAGGAAATTGCTTGAGGTCCGCGTCAAGGCTGACTCTCAGAGTAAGAGCGTTGATTTCGGAGCGCAGAAAGTGGAGACACTCGACGCCGAAGCAGTCAAGGCTCTTTTGATGAAGAGCGGTCTGTGGGCTTGCCTCATCCAGCGTCCTTACGGCGTAGTCGCCGACCCTCAGACAGCCCCTAAGGGCATTTTCGTATCAGCCTTCGCCACCGCCCCTCTGGCGGCTGACGTAGAGTTCGCTCTCAAAGGTCAGGAGCACGCTATCCAGGCGGCCGTCACAGCCCTTGGCAAGATCGCTCCTGTCCACATGTCCTTCAACGCTAAGGTCAAGTCAGCCTTCGAGAGAATCCAGGGCATCAACGCTCACTACTTCGAGGGTCCGCACCCTGCAGGAAATGTAGGTGTACAGATCCACCACATCAGCCCTATCCAGAAGGGTCAGACAGCGTGGACCGTCACTATGCACGAGCTCGCCGCCATCGGCAAGCTTCTCCTCACAGGAAAGGTTGACCTGAGCAGAAAAGTAGCGGTCTGCGGTCCTATGGCCATCGAGCCTTGCTACATCGAGGCCGTCCCTGGCATCCGCATGGATGAGCTCAAGGCCTTCTACGGCACTACCGGCGAGCAGGTCCGTTTCGTAAGCGGCGACTGCCTCAGCGGTGAAAACGTGACCATCAGCGGCGCCACCGGCTTCCACGCTAACCAGATCACCCTCCTTAAGGAAGGAAACGAGTATGAGGCTTTCGGTTGGGCTAACCCATTCCGCTTCAAGCTCTTCAGCTCTTCACACACTTACTTCCACTGGCTCCTCAAGTGGCTCTGTCCTGAGAAGAAGTACGACCTTGACACCAACCTCCACGGTGGCGAGAGAGCGTTCGTGGTAAGCGACGTGTATGGAAAAGTACTTCCTATGAACCTCTTCCCTGTATATCTCGTGAAGGCTTGCCTCGCAGGCGAGATCGAGAAGATGGAGAAGTTCGGCATCTACGAGGTGCTCGAGGAAGACTTCGCCCTCTGCGAATATGTATGTCCTTCAAAGATTGACATCCAGTCAATCATCTCAAGCGGCATCGACCTCATGATTAAAGAAATGGCTTAAAGACTGAAAGAAATGAACCTTAGAAACATAGTAGACAAAATCAAGCCTACCTTCGAGGAAGGTGGAAAGCTTGCATGGCTCCACTCGACTTTCGACGCCTTTGAGACATTCATGTTCGTCCCTAACACAGTGACCCGCAAAGGCTCACACATCAGGGACTGCGTCGATATCAAACGTGTGATGATTATCATGGTGCTCGCCCTTGTACCTGCCTTCCTTTTCGGAACATGGAACATCGGCTACCAGCACGCTAACGCGTTCGGACTTGACTGGAACTTCTGGCAGATCTGCGGATACGGCCTCGTGAAGATCCTTCCTCTGGTCCTCGTGACTTATATCGTCGGACTCGGCATCGAGTTCGCCTCCGCTCAGATCCGCGGACACGAAGTGAATGAGGGTTACCTCGTAACCGGATTCATTCTTCCGCTCATCGTCCCAGTTGACGTTCCACTCTGGATGCTCGCTGTAGCTACCGCTTTCGCCGTCATCATCGGCAAAGAGGTCTTCGGTGGCACAGGTATGAACTTCTGGAACCCAGCCCTGATCGCCCGCGCATTCCTCTTCTTCTCATATCCTTCAAGGATGTCTGGAGACAGCGTATGGGTAGGTGGAGTACAGCGTTTCAATGACTGCGGTACAGCCTTCGCTACTGGCGGTAACGCCCTTGTAGACGGATTCTCAGGCGCGACTCCTTTGGCTAACCCTTCAGGTTACAGCGTTGTCGACATGATCATCGGTACAATCCCAGGTTCAGTCGGAGAGACTTCAGTCATCGCTATCCTCCTCGGAGCGGCTATCCTTATCTTCACAGGAGTAGCAAGCTGGAAGATCATGGTAGCATCAGTCGCCGGCGGACTTCTTATCGGATGGCTCGGAGGCATGGTAGTTACTGACGCCGTTCCTTGCTGGCAGCACCTTATCATGGGTGGTTTCCTCTTCGGTAGCGTATTCATGGCTACTGACCCTGTGACCGCCGCTCAGACCGAGTGCGGAAAGTGGATCTACGGATTCCTCGTTGGCGCTCTCGCTGTTATCGTGCGTCTTTTCAACCCTGGCTACGCCGAGGGTATGATGCTCGCTATCCTGCTGATGAACACCTTCGCTCCTCTGATCGACCACTGCGTCATCGAATGCTCAATTAAAAGACAGGCCAAGAAGGCCGCGAGACTCGCATAAATATTATAGGTTATGAATACGAACAATAATGTATATACAGTCATCTACACGACAGTAATCTGCGTGTTGGTCGCCGCGGTTCTCGCATTCGCGTCCCAGAGTCTCAAACCTCGTCAGGAGGCTAATGAGAAAGCTGAGACTATCTCACAGATCCTCACCGCCGCTCAGTTCGGCGCCAAGGAGTCATGGAACGACAACAACGCCACCATCGACTTCTATAAGCAGAACATCGCCAGCGCCGCTGTAGTGGGCGCTAACGGTTTCGCGGCAGGCGAACTCAATACCGAGAACGCTGAGGTTTACTCAGTTTCTGACCTCAAGGCTCAGAACTACAACATCAAGGACGGCACCGACGTTGCCCTTCCAGTGTATGTTTTCAATAATGGTGTAACAGTCGTAGCTGTTTACGGAGCAGGTCTCTGGGGTCCTGTCTGGGGCTATATCGCTCTTGACAAAGACCTCGAGACTATCGTAGGCGCATACTTCGATCATGCCAGCGAGACCCCTGGTCTTGGCGGTAAGATCAAAGATGACCCTGCTTTCCGCGCACAGTTCGTTGATAAGAAGGTCGTTTACGCTGAAGGCCAGAAGCCATTCAACATCGTCAAAGGCGGAGCCGGCGACATGGTGAACGGTATCGACGCCATCACCGGTGCGACAAAGACTTCCAACCGAGTTGCCGCCGCTATCAACCACTGCCCCGGCGCATATAAGGAGTACGTCCTCGCTCAGAGAGCTGTAAGCCGCGAGCCACAGGGCGAGATCATGCCTCTTTGCGACAGCACCGCTGTAGTAGAAATCGTTAACGAATAATGAGGAGGAGAAAGATTATGGACAAAAAAATGAAAGAAACTATCCTCAACCCGCTGTTCAAGGGCAACCCTATCTCTGTCCTTGTGCTGGGTATCTGCTCTTCACTGGCAGTTACGGTCGAGCTCAAAGGCGCATGCGTAATGGCACTCTCTGTCATCTTCGTGACAGGCCTCTCAAGCCTTGTATGCTCACTTCTCCGTAAGACTATCCCTGGACGTGTACGTATCGTCATCCAGCTCGTAGTCGTCGCCCTCATGGTTATCCTCGTGGACCAGCTCCTCAAGGCTTTCGCATACGGCATCGACAAACAGCTCAGTGTCTATATCGGTCTTATCATCACCAACTGTATCGTCATGGGACGTATCGAGGCCTTCGCCCTTGGCAACAAGCCTCTTCCTTCCCTTCTTGACGGTATCATGAACGGTGTAGGTTACGGTATGATTCTCGTCGTCGTAGCGTTCTTCCGCGAGCTTCTCGGTTCAGGAACCCTCTTCGGATTCCCTGTACTCTCAGCTATCGGATACACTAACAACGGTCTTGTAATCCTCCCTCCTATGGCATTGATCCTTCTCGGATGTATCATCTGGGTACAGCGTTCAATCCAGAAAGACCTTCAGGAAAAATAACATCTAACTCAGATCGAAAATGGAATATTTAAGTTTATTCGTAAAGTCAATCTTTGTTGACAATATGATTTTTTCATACTTCCTCGGTATGTGCTCATACCTGGCAGTATCGAAAAATGTGAAGACAGCCAACGGTTTGGGTATAGCTGTTATCTTCGTGCTCTTCGTCACTCTCCCTATCAACTACCTCCTGAACAAGTACGTGCTCGTACCAGGAGCGCTGAGCTGGCTCGGTGAGAGCTTCGCTGACGTTGACCTCAGCTTCCTGAGCTTCATCGTATTCATCGCCGTCATCGCCGCCATCGTGCAGATCGTCGAGATGGTTGTGGAGAAATTCTCCCCTTCCCTCTACGCTTCTCTCGGTATCTTCCTTCCGCTTATCGCCGTGAACTGCGCCATCCTCGGAGGTTCGCTCTTCATGCAGCAGAAGGATTTCGCTAACGTCGGCGAGTCAGCTGTCTATGCTCTCGGTTCCGGTATCGGCTGGTATCTCGCCATCGTAGCCCTCGCCGCTATCCGTGAGAAACTCTCTTACAGCAACGTACCTGCACCTCTCAAGGGCTTGGGTATCACATTCTTCACCGTAGGTCTCATGGGCATCGCGTTCATGGCATTCATGGGTATTTCACTTTAATCTATAGGAGGAACAGAATATGACAAACACAATTATCGCGTCAATGGCCATCATGGTCATCGTTATCATCCTCCTGGTAGCGCTACTCCTTATCGTCAAGGCGCAGCTCACTCCGAAGGGCAAAGTGAAAATCAGCATCAACGACGGTAAGAAAGAGCTCGAGGTCACCCCTGGCGGATCACTCCTCAACACTCTCGCTGACCAGAAGATATTCCTTCCTTCCGCTTGCGGTGGAAAGGGTAACTGCGGTCAGTGCAAGTGCCAGGTAGTCGAGGGCGGCGGAAACATCCTCCCTACAGAGGTCGGTTTCTTCAACCGCAAGCAGATCCAGGACAACTGGAGACTCGGTTGCCAGGTCAAGGTCAAAGAGAACCTCAAGATCGTCGTTCCAGACTCAGCTCTCGATGTGAAGAAACTCGAATGCGAGGTCATCAGCAACAAGAACGTCGCCACCTTCATCAAGGAATTCACCGTCAAGCTTCCTGAGGGAGCTAACCTTGAGTTCAAGTCAGGTGAGTACATCCAGATTGACATTCCTGCATATCACCTTTATTTCAAGGATATCGATGTCGATCCTGAGTACAGGGCAGACTGGGAGAAATACGGATTCTTCAACCTCGAGAGCATCAACCCTGAGGCTACTATCCGTGCTTACTCAATGGCCTCTTACCCTGGTGAGAAGGGCGTCATAAAGCTCAACGTACGTATCGCTACTCCTCCGTTCGACAGATCAGTTCCAAGAGAGCTTGGTCCTAAGCTCCTTCCTGTCAACCCAGGTATCGCTTCTTCATACGTATTCACCCGTAAGCCAGGCGACAAGGTCACCATCAGCGGTCCTTTCGGAGACTTCCTTCTTCCAAAGAACGACCCAGACGATATGGAATACATATTTGTCGGTGGTGGAGCAGGTATGGCACCTCTTCGCAGCCATATCATGGAGCTCTTCAAGACTCTTAAGACAGGCCGCAAGGTTCACTTCTTCTATGGAGCACGTGCTCTTGTGGAGGCATTCTACCTTGAGGACTTCGCTGAGATCGAGCGTGAGTTCCCTAACTTCAAGTTCCACCTCGCTCTCGACCGTCCGGATCCTGCAGCTGACGCCGCCGGCGTTCCTTACACCGCAGGCTTCGTTCACAATGTGATGTTCGAGACCTATCTTAAGGATCACGAGGCACCAGAGGACATCAAGTACTTCATGTGCGGTCCTCCTATGATGACTAAGTGCGTATGCGACCTTCTCGATAACCTCGGAGTCGCTCCTGAGAACATCCTCTTCGACAACTTCGGCGCTTAATTAAAGCCCTAAAGTAATATTTCAAGACCGTCCGATTCATTCGGACGGTCTTTTTTAGTACCTCAAAAAAATAAAAAAACACTAGAAAAATAAAAAGACGATTGAAAAGTAAAAACATGCCCCTCACAGGCATACAGAAGGCATATTTATAAAAAGTCTTTACATAGCTTCGCGGTTATGAAACGACACAAAACGCATATCAAGACAGCTATGAGCAACGCCTGTGCAGCATTCTTAACTTGCTTTTCAGGACCGGTCGGTCCACCCCGCGGAATCTCCGCCTCACTGGTCGAGATGATCAGTCGTCATCATTTATTCATACATGCCAAAATAATCATCATGCTGGCAGGCGTTTCTCAAGGCTGCGTGAAATACGCTCCCGCCCCTGTATCATCGCGAACGGAGACTATCGAAGTGACGACCCGCTCCGACAAGAGTTTCGATGGAGCATACGATGTATATGTATTCAATAAAGACATTCTGGCGAGACTAGACACTTACCAGAATCTTCATATCGAATCCGAGGCATTCCGCATGGCATATACCAATGGGGAGAAAGTGGCCGCCGCAGTTAAGGGAGAAGCTTGGAGCAAGTCTTATGCGGATATCCCGGCGAAAAGCCTTCAAGAGTTACGCGAGCGACTTGTGCGCATTCAAGATGAATCCCCCTACACTCCTACGATCAGCGGGCTTTACGAATGGGGAGAAAGTTACCTTGAGCTGTTACCGCTGATGGCATGCGTCACCCTAAGGACAATAAGGGCGGACTTCAGTCTAAAGCCATTTCTGGGAGACAAAATTCTTTCCCCGAGAGTATATCTGACAAATGTGAGCAGCCTATGCGAGGCTTTCCGCTTTGAGGATTTCAAGACTGTAGAAATAATAAACAGCGGAGGTCTGCAGGACAAAGACGTCGCTTCTATGAGACACCCACAGATGCTCTACGCGTCATTAGGCTCAAGCATAGGCCCCTCACCACTTCAAGCAGGCGCTGTCATGTACTGCTATCCTAACACGAACAGAGAGAAAAGCATAGGATCGCCCTTCACCTGCATAGTCATAGAAGGCATTCTGAACGGCCATAAACGGTTCTGGCCAATAGAAATCAACCGAGGTCAGTTCTACCCTATCCTGTTGACTCCCGGAGTTGACAGAGGT
>JAKSJJ010000068.1 GCA_024398335.1 Bacteroidales bacterium
ATTGTTACTGTTGATGTTCTATCCGCCTATGGACATTATGATGATAAGTAATGTGACGTACTCTTCGGAGTGCGTTTTTGTATGCGATGCCTTTATTCTCGTAATCAATTAGGCCCTGATGAGGGGGGGATATCGCTTACATGTTTGATCTTACACTCCCGAGTAAATTCAAAAGAAAGATAACCAAGGCATTTGAATAAAAATGTCACCGCCGGCCATGATACGCTTGTGCCGTGGCTGCTGACTCACCTGTGCTTCTCGGATTGCAACGGCCGAGTCACCCATGACGGCCGCCAGGGCTTGGATATCTCCTACAATATCTTTAACTTGCCGAGTGTTGTAACAGGCGAGGACGGCATGGTATAATCCTCAACGGCCAAACGTGATTTGTTTGTGACAATAAACGTTTTCCTCCAAAACTTAGGTAAAGATGACCTATAAACGCATATTTTTCTCTCTAGCGGCGGCGCTGATGACTGTCGCGGCGGTGCCGTGTGGCGCCCGTTCTACTGATATTCTGCTGGAGGCTGAAAGTTTCCAGCACCTGGGTGGATGGTCTGTGGACAAGGAAGCCTTCACCCTCATCCAGTCGGCGACTCTGATGGCCCACGGCTGCGGCAGGGTTGTAGAGGATGCGTCCACCACGCTGGAAATAGCCAAGGAGGGTGTCTATGACGTGTGGGTAAGCACCAGCAACTGGACGGCGCCGTGGTATGACGGTAAGGGTCCGGGGGCATTCGATCTTATGGTCAATGGCCAGATGGTAGCGTCGGATTTGGGCACTGAAGGTGGTCTGTGGCACTGGCAATATGCAGGGAAGGTGACTTTGGGCAAGTCCAACAGTATTGTGCTGAAGGACAGGAGCGGTTTTGACGGCAGGGTCGACGCCATTTATTTAAGCTCAGGTGGCAAGGCGCCCTCATACGCTTCGCTGAAAAGAGGCGCGGGGCTCCGTCATGTCGGGGGCTATGACCTTGTGGTCTGCGGGGGTGGTGTGGCCGGCTGCTCCACTGCTCTCACAGCGGCACGCCTGGGGCTTAAGGTGGCTCTTATCAACAACATGCCTCTACTGGGTGGCAACGCTGTGTTCGGTGTACGCTGCGGCGGCCTTTTCTGCGACAATCTTTACCCGGGCATAGGTCCTGTCACCTGCGAAATGATAGGAGCCGAGCCTGACACCAGAATGGACCGCGGCAACTATACCTTGATGCCTATGAACAAGGGTTTTCTCAATACTGGCGCTCCCTTGCCCTCATGGAGTGAGGTAAAGGACAAAGTGGAGCACAGCACATTCATAAGGGTGTTCGACGCCTTGTCAAAAGAGGAGCGCGCGGCGGCCTGCAAGATGGAAAGGGATAGGATCATAAAGGAAAGAAAGGAACTCGCGTTGGCGTACAAGCGTCAGCAGCTGCTAAGCGAAGCCGGTGTGGACATATATGCGAACATGTACATATATAAGGTGGAGACTAAAGGCGGGCGGCACATAAAAAGCGTCACCGCGCGTTCGATGCGTGGTGGGGAGGATCTGTGCGTCAGCGGGCGCCTTTTCTCGGACTGCACGGGTGACGGGGATATCGCCTATCTTGCCGGTGCCGGATATATGTCAGGCAGGGAGTCACGCTCCTTCGCGGGTGAGACGCACGCTCCTGAGCAAGCCGACAATCAGTGCATGGGCATGACGCTCAACTGGTTCGCATGTCCACGAATAGACTCCGGCACCTTCCCTGATGTCACTATGCTGCCTTGGGCCATGCAGTGCGACTCAACATATTTCATTGACACGGAGCGCTACAGCTGGCGTTGGGAAACCGGAATGACAAGGGACAACGCGTTGGAGAGCGAACTGTGCAGGGATAACTACTTGCGTGCCGTATATGGCAACTGGGCATACCTTAAAAATCATGTGGAGAAGTATAGGAATTACCGCCTGGACTACTTCAATTACCCTTCCGCGAAAAGAGAATCCAGACGCGTCATCGGCGGATATGTGCTGACGGAAAATGACATAGCCGACAAGACTGTATTCCCCGACGCGACCTTCACCACAACCTGGCCTATGGACCTTCATTATGCCACGAAGGACAATGCGGAGAAGTTTCCTCTCTGGGAATGGCAGACATGGTGCACAAATAAAGACGAGAGTTTCTATACTGGCGCTGTACATGTGCCATACAGATGTCTTTACTGCAAGGACGTGGATAATCTCCTGCTAGGAGGAAGAGCGATCAGCGTCACGCATCTGGCCCTCGGCACAGTCAGGCTCCAGAGTACTTTGGGAATGGCTGGAGAAGTGGCCGGAATGGCCGCGTCCGTCTGCATAAAGCATTCGATCCTCCCATCGAGGCTGTATCCTGAGCACTTTGACGAACTTAAAGTCCTGATGCTCGATGGAATTCGTTGACGCCCCTCAAACAAAGGCGTAGCGCTCTGTTACTACTGTCGGGAAAAAAGATTATCTTTGCACTCTTTCGGATAGATTTATGGACGATATATTAAAGGACATAAGCTCGCAGGAGTACGAGCACGGTTTTGTGACAGATGTTCAGCAGGAGTTCATCCCAAAGGGACTTAGCGAGGACATCGTGCGCCTTATATCGGCCAAGAAGAATGAGCCGCGGTGGCTGCTGGATTTCCGCCTGGACGCTTTTCGCAGATGGCAGAAAATGCCGCTCCCGCAGTGGGCCCATCTTGATATCCCCCCGATTGATTTCCAGGATATAATCTATTACGCCGCCCCTGTCAAAGATTCCGACCGCCCGAAGGAAATAGACCCGACCCTCGCGGAGACCTTCGACAAACTCGGCATCCCTCTTCACGAAAGGGAGGTGCTCGCTGGCGTCAAGAGCGCAGATGAACCAACGGTCGCCGTGGACGCGGTCTTTGACTCAGTGTCCGTGAAGACCACCTTCCGTAAGACTCTCTCGGAGAAAGGCATTATCTTCTGCTCATTCTCGGAGGCTGTCCAGGAACATCCGGATCTGGTGAGAAAATACCTCGCGAGCGTCGTTCCTGTGGGAGATAATTTCTATGCGGCCTTGAATAGCGCGGTCTTCAGCGACGGCTCGTTCTGCTACATACCTAAGGGCGTCCGCTGTCCTATGGAGCTTTCCAGCTACTTCCGTATCAACGCCAAGGGCACAGGTCAGTTCGAGAGGACTCTTATCGTGGCGGACGAAGGCTCGTACGTGAGCTATCTTGAGGGCTGCACCGCTCCTATGCGCGACGAGAATCAACTCCATGCCGCGGTCGTCGAGATCGTGGTGGAGAAGGACGCGGACGTGAAATACTCCACGGTGCAGAACTGGTATCCTGGCGACGCCCAGGGCCGAGGCGGCATCTTCAATTTCGTCACCAAGCGAGGCATCTGCAAGGGCGAGGGCAGCCACTTGAGCTGGACCCAGGTCGAGACGGGCTCCGCTATCACATGGAAATATCCTTCAACCATCCTCAAAGGTGATTACTCGTCTTCTGAGTTCTACTCTGTCGCCCTGACAAATAATTATCAGCAGGCGGACACTGGAACGAAGATGATACACATAGGCAAGGGGACCCGCAGCCGTATCGTGAGCAAGGGAATCTCCGCTGGACATAGCCAGAACAGCTACCGTGGCCTTGTGAAGATAAATCCGGGAGCGAAAGGCGCCCGCAACTATTCCCAGTGCGACAGCCTTCTGATTGGAGACAAGTGTGGGGCGCACACCTTCCCTGTGATACAGTCTTCTTGCCCGGACGCCGTGCTGGAGCATGAGGCCACGACCTCTAAGATAAGCGAAGACCAGCTTTTCTACTGCAACCAGAGGGGAATAGGCCCGGAAGAGGCGGTCGGCCTGATCGTAAACGGATATGCGAGAGACGTGCTCGCCAAACTTCCTATGGAGTTCGCCGTCGAGGCGAAAAAACTGCTCTCGATTTCTCTTGAGGGCGCTATCGGATAAACTATGATGGACTGGATAAATTACACTTTGTTCACTTTCGCCGGGGATCGTCCCGTGCTTCTGATAGACCTGATCACCTCAGTGCTCGGCCTGACCTGCGTGTTCCTGGCGGGAAGAAACAGCAAATATAATTTCTGGGTAGGTTACTTTTATACCATGGCGCTGTTCCTGATGTTCTGGAACAAGCACCTTTACGCCAGCCTGCTGCTCCAGCCGGTGTCCCTCGCGATAAATATCCTCGGACACTACCGTTGGACCCATCCTAAAAAGGAGGAGGAAAGCAGCGAGGACTCATCCGCTCTCAAGGTCTCAATGCTCTCGTGGGTGGAGCGCGGCTTCGCCGTGGCGGCAGTTTTTCTGATCGCCGGACTCTGGGGCTGGTCGCTCGATTCTCTTTTCCCGGACGACCCTCATCCGTACCTTGACTCGTGCGTCACCGTGCTTATCCTTGTGGCCCAGTTCCTCAGCGCCCAGAAAAAGTGGGACTGCTGGATCGCATGGCTGCTTGTCAACATATCCCAGCTCGCCCTCCACATCAGTGTAGGACATGTGTTCATGCCTATCGTCTGCTCGCTTTACTTGATAAACGGGGTGGCGGCGCTCGTGGGCTGGATGAAACTTTATAGAAAAAAAGCCTGATATGAACGATATACTTCTTAAGATCGAGGACCTCCACGCCAGCGTGGGTGACAAGGAAATCCTCAAAGGCATAAATCTGGAGATCCGTCAGGGAGAGATCCATGCTGTCATGGGACCGAACGGCGCCGGAAAAAGTACCCTCAGCGCGGTGTTGGCCGGTAAGCCCCAGTTCCAGGTCACTAGCGGAAAGATCACTTTCATGGGTGAGGATCTTCTCGCGATGAGTCCGGAGCAGCGCTCGTGGGCGGGCATTTTCCTTTCTTTCCAGTACCCTGTGGAGATACCGGGCGTGTCAATTACGAATTTCATGAAGACCGCGGTCAATTGCCGCCGCGAAGCTCAGGGCCTCGAGCCGATGAAGGCGGGAGAGTTCCTTAAGCTCATGAACGAGAAGATGAATTTCGTCAAGATGAAGACGGAGTTCGCGAAAAGAGACGTGAACGTAGGCTTCTCCGGCGGAGAGAAAAAGCGTAACGAGATATTCCAGATGGCGATGCTTGATCCTGTCCTCAGTATCTTGGATGAGACGGACAGCGGCTTGGACGTGGACGCGTTGAGGATTGTCGCCAGCGGCGTGAACGCTTTGCATACCCCTCAGAAGGCCTCGATCGTAATCACGCACTATCAGCGTCTTCTGGAGTATATAGTACCTGACGTGGTGCACATTCTCAAGGACGGTAAGATCATCAAGACCGCCGGCAGGGAGCTTGTCGCCCAGATCGAGGAGAAAGGTTACGAGAGTTTCAGCAATGAGTGAGAATCATAAAATATACATCATAGGCAAGGATACTCTTCCTGAGCGCGTCAGCGTTGAGGCGGGGCAGAGCCTTAATCTTACCATGGTGGTCCTGCCGGGAGTCAGCTGCGACGAGAGTTTGCAGGTGGAGCTTGTCGGACAGGGCGCCAGCGTAGATATAGGAGGCTTGTATCTTTGTCAAGACAACGAGCGGGTGCGCCTGAGCGTGGATCTTGTCCATAAGGTGGGCTCCTGCCGAAGCGACCAGCTTTTCAAGGGGGTGGTCGGTGGTTCCGCGAAGGCGGAGTTCTCAGGAAAGATAACCGTCGTGCAGGATGCGCAGAAGACCCAGGCCTTCCAGAACAGCCATAGCCTTCTTCTTGGCGAATCGGCCACCGCGCAGACTTCGCCTCAGCTTGAGATATATGCGGACGATGTGCAGTGCTCCCATGGCGCCACGGTCGGAAAACTTGACGAGGACGAGCAGTTCTACATGCGCTCTCGCGGTATCACCCTTACCCAGGCCCGTTTCCTGCAGGTCATCTCTTTCGTGGCCCCTGTAATGGAAAGAATCCCTCAGGGTGAACTGAAGGATTCTTTGATGACTCTTATCGAGGACGCGGTGTCTAAGTTGATCTAGACTCGCTTATTTGATTTTGACTATCATGACGGAGGTCGGTCCCATTGTGAGGCGGTCTCCGTTTTTGATTACCTTGTACTCGACCTTTCCCTGGCTGAGCACAGGGGTGAGTTTCTCTCCGACCGCGGCCGAACTGATATTCTCGAGCGTAACGGTCTTTTTCTCTCCTGTCGGGTTCAGCACGACAAGATAGGCCTCCTGCTGACATTCACGGATGTAAACCATAGGATATGGAGCGCCTTGGGTGACGATAGGTTTCCACTGGCTGCTCGCCCAGAACGCCTGGTTCTCTTTGCGGAGCTTGATAAGGGAACGGGTCCAGTTAAGAAGTGAGGCCGGGTCATTGTCCTGTGACTCTACGCTGATTTCTCCCTTGGCGGTAGGGTTCTTCGCTCCCTCCTGCTTCCATTTCAGATAAAGAGGGTAGGAGGTAGCAGGGGTCCATTCAGGGCATACAGGCAGGTAGATATTCTCCGGGGCGCAGGTGCTGAATCCGCAGTTAGCCTCGCCGTTCCACTGCATAGGGGTACGTCCTCCCGCTCTTTCCTTTCCGTTATGATTGGCACCCTCCACGTTAGGAAGGTCCACCAGAGAGCGAAGTCCGATCTCGTCGCCATAGTAAAGGATAGGAAGAGGCATGGTCATGACAAAGCTCATGATCACTTTCAACTGTTCAGGGTTGTTTCTCGCGCCTGTGTTGAAGCGAAGATGGTCGTGGTTTCCCGTTATGGTGGCGAAGTAGCCCATGTTCTTAGTAGCCTCGGTCACTCTTCCGTATCGGTCATAATAGGTCTGGAGCATCATTTCCGGCGTCGTGGTGAGGTCCAGCTTATCCTCTGGCCAAGGGTTGCCGTAAAGGTCATGGGTTGAAGGCTGGCCACCGTTGAGGGAGAAATACACGCCGCCGTCGGCCTGGTGTTTATAGTCGAAGTACAGTCTTCTGCAGGCGTCCTTGATGGCGTTGAGGTCCATGTCGATGTTGAATCCCGCCGCGAGGCAATACTCCGGGTCGTTCCATTCCGCCATGAGGACATGCTCAGGGTAGTTCTGGTCCATCCAGCTTCTGACCTCTCTCCAAAGGCGGAGGATTTCCTTCTTGTCCTTGTCGTTCTTTACAAGGCTGGCGGCCATGTCCACGCGGAATCCATCCACGCCTTTATCGAACCAGAAGGATATGATGTTCTTGAGTTCGCGTCTTACAGCCTGAGGACCTGGCTCGTCCACTCCCTGCTCCCAAGGGTGCTTAGGGTCAGGATTGGCGAATCCGAAGTTGAGCGAAGGCTGGCATGCATAGAAATTCTTCATGTAGTACTTCGCCCTCGGACTATTGCTTTCCATCCATTTGCCCCTTGTGTTCTGCAGAGGGTTCTCGGAGGCCATCATTTCCTTGAGAAGTTTCTCGGCGTTCTTGTCAGGCAGGGTGTCGCTCCAGATGAAATAGTCGCTGTACTGCTGGTTCGCGTCGGCTTCCATTGACTGCTTGAACCAAGGATGATCCATGGACGTGTGGCCAGGGACCAGGTCAAGGAACACCTTTATCCCTTTGGCGTGGGCTGCCTTGATAAGATTGACAAGGTCTGTGTTGGTGCCGAAGCGAGGGTCCACCTTATAATAATCAAGAATGTCGTATCCTCCGTCGATCCATCCGGAAGCGAAAAGAGGGTTGAACCAGATTACGTTCACGCCCAGGCTCTCGATGTAGTCCAGTTTCTCGCTGACGCCGGGGATGTCGCCTATTCCGTTTCCGTCGGAGTCTTTATACGAAGAAGGATAAACCTGATAGATTACAGCGTTCTCAAGCCACTGCGGGCCCTTGGTCCATGTCTGCTCAAAAGTTCCTTCTTTGGGTTGGGCGAAAGCGAAGACGCCGACCAGAGCAGCGAGAAGGGATAATGCGGTCTTTTTCATAAATGTGGGGTTTGTTTACGGGAAAGAGGATTACCATGAAAGGGTGCGGCTTCCGTCCGGGGCGACTTCGATAGTGACCCTGAGGGTCTCTTCCGGGAGCAGGTCTTCTATGTTCTCCGGCCACTCCATAAGACAGAGGCATCCGCTGTCAAGATAGTCATATAGACCGATGTCAAGAGCCTCCTCGTTCTTTGTTACTCTATAGAAATCGAAATGGAAGACACTCTCTCCAGACTCTGTCAGGTATTCGTTCACGATAGTGAAGGTAGGGGAGCAGACCGGGTCACTTACACCAAGCACACGGCAAAGAGCGGTGGTGAAGGTCGTTTTTCCCGCTCCCATAGGGGCGAAGAAAGCGATAAGCTTATTGTCCTGTATCGCCTCGAGAAACTCTTTCGCCGCCTGGTCGATGTGAGCGAGGTCTTGTATGACTATTTTTCCTTTCACGGTTATAATGTTTGTTCCCCACAAATATA
>JAKSJJ010000069.1 GCA_024398335.1 Bacteroidales bacterium
CTCGGATTCGTGATCATCACCTTCGCGTCATTCGGACTGACCTCCCCTATGGACCTTGGAAACAGCACTCAGAGCATCCTCAGCCCAGGCTGGCTCATCTCAACCTACCTCACCCTTACCTTCGCTGAGCTCCTGCTCTCCCCTATGGGAATCTCATTTGTCAGCAAGGTCGCTCCTCCGAAGTACAAAGGCATGATGATGGGTTGCTGGTTCGCCGCTACCGCTATCGGTAACTACCTCAGCTCAATCCCTTCAATGCTCTGGAACAAGATTCCGCTCATGGCTAACTGGGCGATCCTTATCGCCCTCTGCCTCGCCGCAGCGGTTATCATGTTCGCCCTGATGAAGAAAATCGAGGCTGCTACAAAGTAATCAACTATGATGATAAATAAAGATGAGCGCGTCGAAATGGCGCGCTCTTTTTTCAAGCAAGGCTTCAACTGCGCCCAGAGCGTAGCCCTTACATACGTGGATCTGATTTCAGAGAAGATGGGCGTCAGCGAAGATAAGGCCCGCGAAATCGTCCTCACCGTGACCTCCGCCCTCGGAGGAGGAATATCCCGAATGAGAGAAGTCTGCGGCTGCGTTAACGCCATGGCGATAGTAGCGGGCATAATCTACCCTTCGCTAAACCCGGGCGACCATAGCGGCAGGACAGCGTCATATGCGCTCACCCAGCAACTCGCCGCACGTTTCAAGGAAATCAACGGAAGTATCGTGTGCAGGGAACTGCTAGGACTCGATAAAACCAAGGAAATGGAAAATCCGGAGCCCTCGCTGAGGACCCCGGAATACTATAAGAAACGCCCTTGCCCCGAGATTATCGGTATAGCCTCAGGCATATTGGCGGACTTTCTTTCTACTTACGCTCCCGAGCATTAAGAGCTTTGTGGAACTCGTCAGCGTTCTTCTTGTGTTCTTTATAAGTCACGGCGAAACGATGCGTTCCGTTAAATGACGGGTCAGCGCAGAAATACATATAATCTTCCCTCGCGGGATCAAGGACAGCGTCTATACAGGCCTTAGGCGGAACGCAGATAGGCCCAGGAGGCAGTCCTTTATTTTTATATGTATTATATGGAGAAGGAGTATCCATATGTTTCTTCAGGATGCGCTTAGGCCTATAATCATAGATAAAGGCCACTGTAGGGTCGGCCTGCAGGAGCATGTCCTTATGCAGTCTGTTCAGATACACGCTGGCTATCTGAGGGTATTCCTTTGCCTGATTAGTCTCCCCGCTCACGATAGAAGCGAGAACAGAGACCTCCCTCGGAGTCAGGCCCTGAGCCTTCGCCTTTCTTGCCCTGTCCGCCGTCCAGAACTTGTCATATTCCTTCTTCATGCGTGAGAAGAGAAGCTCGACGGAAGAATCCCAATACACTTCGTATGTATCCGGAAGGAAAAGGGAGTACACATTCTTGGAGTCTGTGCCGAAAGGAAGAAGGAACTCGTCATCATTCAACGCCGACAGAACATCCCGGTAGCTTACCATCATCTGCTTGCTGATAAGGGTCGCGAGGCGTTCTTTTGAGCGGATAGATCCAGAAAGAGTAAGTCTCACAGGCGTCTGCCAGCCACATGCGAGCATTCTTGCCACGTAAGCGTTAGTGGATGTGGCCTCGATGACATAACATCCCGTCTTGAGTCTTTCCGAGAGTTTCTCGTTGCGGAAAGCATGCTCGAGGGAATGTCTGTCCTTTACGATTTTCGCCTCGTGCAAGGTATCCAGCACGTCAGAAGGCGTCATGAAAGGATAGACATGAAGGACATAATGTTCTGTAAAGTTGCGCTTACGCATGTCAATGACATTCCATACGCCGAAGGCACCTACTACACGGTCGCCCGCTTGGACAGACACAATGACGCGCCTGTCTTTCCTTTTATCTTTCTTCTTACTCATATTTCTTTATAGGTATATCTATGACATCCCTATCCTTTGAAAGCACAGTATCCGGGAATATAGACCTGGCTTCGTTCAAAAATAAGGATAAATCCGGATATTTCGAAGAATAATGTCCGATGACAAGCTTTTTCACCCCCGCGTCCTTTGCGCACTGGGCCGCCTGGATGGTCGTAGAATGGAAGCGTGCAGAGGCCTGAGGGGTCATTTCCTGAGGATATGTCGCCTCATGGTAAAGAAGGTCAACGCCTTTGACCCAAAGGGGCAATTCCTCGAAAGGAGCGGTGTCAGAGCAATATGCGTAGCTTCGAGGCTCGTATGGGAGGTAAGTCAATTCAGCGTTAGGGATCAGCTCGCCGTCAGACAGAGTGATGTCCTCCCCTCTTTTAGCCGAGGCTATCTGCGCGACTCCGAGCCCATACTGCTCGATCTTCCACTTCTTGACATTAAGTTGAGGCATGGTCTCTTTGAAAAGGAATCCGTAGCAATCCACTTTATGGTTAAGAGGGAAAGCCTGTACCGTGAGATTCTTCATCGAGAATATCTCAACAGGTTCCTTACAGTCAAGAGAATGGTGCTCGATAGGGTATTTCACGCCCTCGCCGAACCAGCTCATGAAGAACTTCAAGACGGAAGAGAAAGCCCTAGGGGCAAAAATCTCGAGTTTTCCCGTCCTGCCGAGCAGAGCCATCGTGCTGAGCAGCCCGAATATTCCGAAGAGGTGGTCACCATGAAGGTGCGAAATGAAGATGGCCTCTATCTTTATAAAGGACAAGCCCATCTGGCGAAGACGTACCTGAGTGCCTTCACCGCAGTCGATAAGAAGCAAGCGCCCGCGTACATCTAGTACCTGGGCGCTTGGGTTTCTATCTGAAATGGGCAGGGCCGAAGCCGTGCCCAATATTTTCAGAGTGAAGTTCATCAAAGATTACTCACCTTTCTCGAGAGAAGCCTTGAGGGCTGCGAGAGCATCGATGTCACCAAGAGTGGTCTTCTCGATGTTAGAGTTGATCTTCTTGACAGCCTTCTTAGTAAGGTCAGCCTCAGAAGCTGGTCTCTCAGCTTTCTCCTCAGCTACTGCAGGAGCAGCGGCAACGTAAGTCTTAGCGTGAGAAACGACGATCTTCTTGGTGTTTCTCTTAAGATCCATAACCTTGAAAGCAAGCTTCTCGCCAGCGACTGGCATTGTACCGTCCTCTTTAACGAGCTCACGGCTGAAGCAGAATGCCTCAACGTCACCCTCGAGAGTGATGGTAGCACCCTTCTCACCTACGTTAGCTACAGTAGCCTCAACAACAGTACCTACAGCGAACTTAGCCTCAACCTCATCCCATGGGTTAGGAAGGAGCTGCTTGTGACCAAGGCTGAGTTTGTGGTTCTCCTCGTCGAAGTCAATGATGACAACCTCGATCTGGTCACCGCTCTGAACCATCTCTGAAGGATGTTTGAGCTTGTTCCAAGAAAGGTCGCTGATGTGTACGAGACCCTCGACGCCCTCCTCGAGCTCAGCAAATACACCGAAGTTGGTGATGTTGCGAACCTTAGCGGTGTGCTGGCTGCCTACAGGATATTTCTCACGGATTGACTCCCATGGATTAGGGAAGAGCTGCTTGATACCGAGAGACATCTTCTTCTCGTCACGGTCGAGAGTAAGGATCTGAGCCTCAACCTCGTCACCTACCTTGAGGAAGTCCTGAGCGATGCGAAGACGTGGGCTCCAGCTCATCTCTGATACGTGGATAAGACCCTCTACGCCTGGCTCGATCTCTACGAATGCGCCATAGTCAGCGATGAGGACAACCTTACCCTTAACCTTGTCACCAACCTTGAGGTTAGCGTCAAGAGCCTCCCAAGGATGCTGAGTGAGCTGCTTGAGACCGAGAGCGATTCTCTTCTTAGTCTCATCGAAGTCGAGGATAACGACGTTGATCTTCTGGTCAAGGGCGACAACCTCCTCTGGATGGTTGATGCGGCCCCAGCTGAGGTCAGTGATGTGGATGAGACCGTCAACACCGCCGAGATCGACGAATACACCGTAAGAGGTGATGTTCTTGACAGTACCCTCAAGTACCTGACCCTTCTCGAGCTTACCGATGATCTCGCTCTTCTGAGCCTCGATCTCAGCCTCGATGAGTGCCTTATGAGAAACAACGACGTTGCGGAACTCCTGGTTGATCTTGACGATCTTGAAGTCCATAGTTGTGTCGACGAACTGATCGTAGTCACGGATAGGCTTGACGTCGATCTGTGAACCTGGGAGGAATGCCTCGATTCCGAATACGTCAACGATCATACCGCCCTTAGTGCGAGTCTTGACGTAACCCTTAACGATCTCATTATTGTTGAATGCGGCGTTAACCATATCCCATGAGCGGAGCTGACGAGCCTTCTTGTGTGAAAGCACGAGCTGACCCTTGCGGTCCTCAGTGTTCTCGACGAGTACCTCTACGGTATCACCGACCTTAAGCTCAGGGTTGTAACGGAACTCAGGAGCCATGATGACACCTTCGCTCTTGTAACCGATGTTTACGATAACCTCTCTCTTGCTGATAGCAGTGACGACGCCGTCAACTACCTCACCTTCGTTAACCTTTGAGAGAGTCTGGTTGTACTTCTCCTCGATCTCTGACTTGTCCACACCGTAAACGTCCTCGTTCTCGAATGCGTCCCAGTCGAAGTTCTCAGGAGCGACAGAAGCGTTAAGCACGGTCTTCTTGACCTGCTCAACTACTGCTGGAGTCTCCTCCACCGCGATGTTTTTGTTTTCTTCCATAGTAATTTTTAAATCTTAACTAGTGGGTTGTACTTTATGTTCTGTACCTTCCCCGGACAAAGCGAGCGCCTCTTCCGGGAGAAAAGGCGCGCAAAAATAAGAATATTTTTCTGATTAGCAAGCGATAAGACGCGTTTTTCGCTAAAGCATCTTGCGATACCAGAATATAAAATATATTCCGACGAAGGAGATGAGCATCATGACTGTGATGATGACCCACGCCCAAAGCGAGGTAGATACCCATTCTCCGAAATTCACGTTCATACCGAAGAAGCTCGTGATGAGCGTAGGAGGCATCAGGAGCAGGGATACCAGAGTGAAGACTTTCATGATCTTGTTCTGGTCCAAGTTGATGATACCGATGACTGTATTCTGGAGATATTCAAGCCTCTCGAAAGAGAAATTGGTGTGGTTGATAAGAGAGGATATATCTCGCAGGGAAACCTGGAGTCTCTCCATCAACTCTTTAGGGAAGATGTCACTTTTAAGCATGCTTGAGATCACTCTCTGCTTATCCACGACATTCTCTCGAACGAGCATTGTATTTTCCTGCAACTGGCTGATATCCAAGAGGAATTCCTCATTGATATCTTCTCCCAAGTTGATCTTTCTGCTGTACTGGGCGATTTCCTTACTCATGAGCTCGACCATATCCGCGTCCAAGTCCACACGTTGCTCCAGGATGCTCACGAACACGACAAATCCGCTCGCGTATGTCTTCGGGAAAGCCTGCAACCTACGCTGGAGATCATTGAAGCTCCTCAGAGGCACCTCACGTATTGTAGTGAGAACGCCTGTCTCTGTCAATATGAAGGAAACCGTCTCGAGGGAATATTCCTCCGGACCAGGAATGACGAAGTTAGTATTCGCGAATATCGCCTCGTCAGTCTCGAAGAAACGAGATGAACTCTCGATCTCTTCAGCCTGCGCACGGCTCTGGAGAGTCGTTCCGAGAAACGCCTCAGTCGCCCTCTTCTCGTCCCCTGTAGGAGCGAAAAGGTCAATCCATACTACGTCTTGAACGTGGAGTTCCTTGAAACAGGACTCCGACTGGGAAACCAATATCTGGCCGTTTGACTTGTAGAAAACCTCAACCATACCAGTCTTTGTTTATGAGGTTAAACTTCGGGGGATCGCCAATCTTCGATTGAAAAGTCCGCGAAAGTATGGATTAAATCCGTATTATCCAAATTTTTTAGACCTTGAACGGTTGACGGTTGATAAGCGAGCGTCCCAAAGTCAGCGAATCCGCGTACTCAAGGTCGTCCCCGAATCCCAGTCCCCTCGCCAAAGAGCTGACTTTCACGCCGATAGCTGCTATCTGACGATATATATAGAACGCAGTCGTCTCCCCTTCCACGTCCCCGCTCAGGGCGAATATGACCTCCACTGACGAAGGCTCCTCGAAGCCCTTCAGACGCTCCACGAGCGCTCCTATCGTAAGATCCGAAGGCCCGACGCCGGCGATGGGCGAGATGATACCTCCCAGCACATGATACACTCCCCTATACTGCCCTGTCGCCTCTATGCTCATGACGTCCCTGACGTTCTCCACCACGCAGATGGTACGCATGTCCCTTGTAGAATCAGAGCATATGGAGCATACCTCCCCGTCGGAAATCATACGGCATACCCTGCAATACCTGACATTGTCTCGCAGCTGGTTGATAGCCGAGGTGAAATGATGGACCGACTCGGGCTCCTGACGCAGCAGATGGAGCGCCAGACGAAGCGCGCTCTTCTTGCCCACGCCCGGAAGAGAACCTATCGCCTCCACCGCGTCCTGCAACAGTTTTGATGGGAATTGTTCCTTATACATCCTCGTTTTGAAAATTTCTGCAAATTAAATCATTTTTTCGACTATATTTGTCATTTATATATAAAGACTGAATATGAAAAGAATCATCAGCATACTGGCGCTAGCAGCGGCATTGAGCGGACTTTCTTTTGCGCAGACTCCCCTCTGGCTCCGCGCCAACTCGATTTCCCCAGACGGTAAAACAGTGGCATTCAGCTACAAAGGAGACATTTTCACAGTATCCGCCACAGGTGGACAGGCTCGGCAGATCACCTCGAACAAAGAGTTTGACGGCGTTCCGAAATGGACTGCGGACTCGAAGAACATCGTGTTCGTATCGTACCGCGAAGGCAGCAAGGACATTTTCATCACATCGGCTCAGGGAGGTGTTCCCCGCAGATTGACCGAGCATCCTTTGCATGAGACACTTCTGGCGGTCACTCCGGACGGAACCGTTCTTTTCTCGTCAAACATCACCGCGGAGCAGGCCTATGGAGAGTTCCCTGGCGACCCTCAGCTTTATGGCGTAAGTTCTCAGGGCGGCAGACCATGGATGGTCACCCCTATGACAATAGGAGCAATCAGCGTAAGCAAAGACGGACTTGTCCTTTACGAGGACATCAAGGGATATGAGGACCCTTTCAGGAAGCATCACACTTCTTCCGTGACCCGCGACATCTGGCTTTACAGGCCGTCATCGTCCAAAGGGGCGCTCAGTATCGACGCCAAGGGCGAATTCAAGAAATTGACATCCTTCGTCGGAGAGGACCGTGAGCCTGTGTTTGGCGCCGATGGAGACACTTTCTACTACCTTAGCGAGCAGGACGGAACTTTAAACATCTGGCGTTCAAGCATTTCCTCTCCTGACAAAGCCGAGCAGCTCAGTTTTGTAAGCGGCGACCCTATACGCTATCTTTCCGTCTCCCAGGACGGTACGCTCTGTTACTCATACAGAGGAGAGCTCTACACAATGAACGGCAAGCTCAGCGGCAAAGAGGCTTTCGCCAGCGCGAAGAAAATCGCCATTGAACTTATAGCCGACAACGCTGACAAGAGCAGAGAACTCACCCTGGTCGCTTCCGGCGTCAGCTCGTTCGCGGCCTCCCCTAACGGAAAAGAAGTCGCTGTCGTGACAAGGGGCGACGTGTATGTCACCACCATAGAATTAGGAGACACAAAACGCATCACGAACACTCCTGAGCAGGAAAGAGGCGTAAGCTTCTCAAAAGACGGCCGTACTCTTTACTACGCGGCCGAGCGCGACGGACATTGGGGAATATGGAAAAGCACCATCAAGAGCAAGGACGAGAAATTTATGACCTTCGCCACCGAGATGGAGGAGGAACTCGTCACAGACCCTTCGCAGACCTGCTTCCAACCTGTCGTATCCCCTGACGGCAAATGGCTCGCGTTCCTCCGTGACCGTACGGAACTCGTGATAAAAGACACTAAATCCGGCAAGGAGAAATCCCTCCACAAAGACGTCAATTACTCTTACCAAGACGGAGACCAGGATTTCGCATGGAGCCCGGACAGCAAATATATCCTTTGCAACTGGGGCGCTGACGGAGGATGGAACAACTCCGACATCGCTGTTATTGATATAGAGAGCGGAGAGATCACGGACCTGACCCAGAGCGGATACAGCGACGGAGACTTCCAGTGGGCCATGGGAGGCAAGGTAATGACTTGGAGATCAGACAAGAACGGATATCGCAGCCACGGCAGCTGGGGAGCGGAGACGGACGTTTACGCCATGTTCTTTGACGCCAAGACCTATTATGAGTTCACCCGCGATTCCGACCTTGACAAGAGGGAGAAATTCTTGAAGGATAACGATAAGAAGGACGA